>JALTFO010000001.1 GCA_027007005.1 Candidatus Bipolaricaulota bacterium
TATATCAGCATGATCCAATTTCGCAATCGAGTGGTTCATATTTATAATAACATTGATGTGGAGGTACTCCATGGTATTCTACAGCAGGAGATCGATGACGTTCGGAATCTCTACCAGACGTTTCTTGACATCATTGAGGCACATGAAGGCGAGCAGGAGAAGCAAGGTCCAAAGCCGAGAAGCAGTGAATGGTGAATCGTGATGAGTGATGAGTAATGAGTGATGCGTAACGAGTAGCGGGCAACAGAGAGCCAGTCAAGAGTCGTCAGTCATGTGTCGGGAGTCAAGGAACGGGAAGCAGTGAATGGTAAAGCGTGAATGGTGAATCGTAAATGGTCGGAAAGCGGTGATGCGTGAATGGTGATTGGTAAATCGTGATGAGTAACGAGCGATGAGGATACGGAGTAGGAACGAACTGCCCCGCCGCAAGCAGACGGGGTATCAAGAGGCATTGTGAACAGAACGCCCCAAGGAACGGGAAACAGTGATGGGTGATGCGTGGAGAGTAATAGGGAGTAAGGGTTAAGGGGTACGGATGAAGAGGCGGGGTTGAATTGTACGGCAAGTTACTGTACAATTGAATGGTAATCAAAGAGGGGTTTACCATGGCTACCACGAGAAGACAAAACGACGTAACTACTAAGGATGCTCGACTGGATATAAGAATTACGCCAGACCAAAAGGATCTGGTTGAGCGAGCTGCCGCCGTGAGCGGTCTCTCAATGACCAACTTCGTGGCCCGTTGTATCGAGAAAGAAGCAAGACAGACCTTGCAAGACTATGAGGAAATGACTCTCACGAAACGTGACAGCGAAGCCTTTGTGCAAGCACTTATTAAGCCTTCCTCTCCCAGTCGCCGCCTCAGTAGGGCAGCCAGGCGGTACAAGGAAGATCTGGGCCGGTAGATGTGCCAGCCCGATGACTCCCAATATCTAATTGAGCCGTTCGATAAGAGCTGCCACAATCGATCCGCTTTCGATTGCGGCGTTGAGTCATTGGACCTCTATTTACAGAAGCAAATAGACCAAGACCTCAAACGGAAAATAGCGGCCCCTTTTGTGCTCCTTGAAGTTGGGCAACCTGAAGTGCTTGGCTACTATACCTTATCGGCCTTTAGCGTCCATCTCGGGGAACTCCCAGCGGACATGACGAAAGGACTACCCCGTTACCCTGATATGCCCGCCACTTTGCTTGGGCGCCTAGCTGTGGATCAAACATACCGCGGAAGAGGTCTAGGGGAATTTCTACTGATGGATGCTTTGCACCGGAGCCTAAAGCAAACAGCTAAGATCGCTTCCTTCGCCGTCGTCGTGGATACCGTCAATGAAGATGCCCGGACCTTCTACCTTCATTTTGGCTTTCTCCCTTTTCCAGACCGTGCAGACAGGCTGTTTCTGCCAATGAAGACGATAGAGAAGCTCTTTCGTTCATGAGCTCATCAGTTAGCGTGAATGGTGATGAGTAATGAGTGATGGGGACACGGAAAACCCGTCGAGAGTCGGCAGTCTTGAGTCCGAAGTCGGAAAGCGGTGACGAGTGAATGGTGAATGGTAAATCGTGATGGGTAATGTGTGAGAGGACCGGTAGAACCAAAGCGACTGGACTGGGAGATGGTAAAGCGGTTGGGACGGACGGCCCAGAAGCGCAAGTGGGCCCTGGAAGGGATCGAGAACGCCTGCCACGCTCGCTTGGAGATCCGGGAGAAGGGATTCCCCAAAGAGGGTGACTTGGCCCCGATCGCATTGGGAAGGTGTGGTTTACCATTGTATTTTATATACGGGTAGATGTTGTATGTGGCCATCACCGGTGGCTGTTGATTCGCACAGGTTAACTCGCTAAGATAGCCACGGGGTAAAATAGGAAGGTAAGATGAAAACAGTCAAGCTCCCAGACAAGATCCTTGAGAAGCTGGAAAAAGTCGAAGGGAAGGGGTTTGAGGAAAAGATCGTAAATCTCCTCAAGCAGCGCGTTGTGTTACAGTTGCGGGAATGTGATGAATACATTCTGAGATATGAGCCAAAGTATGGGATGGATTTTGACCAGTTTAAATCAGCTTGGGAGAGTGGCCAAATTGAGAACAAGCACTCACATGAAGTCGAGCGGGACTTTATGGAGTGGGAAGGGTTTGTCCTCGAACGGCAGAGGTGGCTCTCCATGCTTAGAGAGCTAAAAGGTTGAGATGGGGCTCGACGAGTTCGAAAGGCACCTCTATCAATTGAGGGATCGCTTCCTCCCTAATGCGGAAATTCACAATCTAAATCGGCGGCTTAATGCGATCAGCTTAAGGATCCAAATCAGTGAGGGATTGCTCATTGATGTTTACTACAATACAGACAGTGATCGGCTCGATTTCACAACAGTCAAGAATAAACAAAGGATCTTCGGCTATGATAATGCTGGAGGGTGGCACTATCATCCGAGGGAGAACCCCGATCACCATGAGCCCTGCCCCAAGCCAACCTTAGAAGAGATATTCAAGCGAACTGCTCAAGTGATTAGCTACATCTTTCAGCAAGAAGATGGATGATGGGTGACGGGTCACGGAAAACCAGTCGAGAGTCAGCAGTCTTGAGTCCGAAGTCGGAAAGCGGTGACGAGTGAATGGTGAATGGTAAATCGTGATGGGTGATGAGTGATGAGTGATGGGGGCACGGAATAAGGATTGATGGATTAAGGGAAGGAAAGCAGTCGCACCGGATGCGAGGGTCAGGATTAATGGGTTAGGGAATCAAGAACCCTGTGGCAAGACCCCAGGGAATCGGCAAGTTGAGCGTGCTAGATTGCCGCTCAGTCTGTGGACTTGTATACTCATTTTTATTCGGAAGGGAGTTAGGATTTAAATTCGCCATTGCAAGAGAGGTAGAGAAGGAACATGTCAAAGCAATATGCTGCAGAATGGAACAGGAGGCTTGAGCTAGCTGAGCAACAAAGGCGTAAGCGATGGCAAGAAGCTCTTGCTACTGCGGATAGATGCGCACAAATCCTTTATGAAGGCTATGGCGTGGCTAAGGTTTACCTCTTTGGCTCACTCAACGATCCTGAGGCGTTCCATGATAGATCCGATATCGACCTTGTGGTGGAAGGGTTACCTCCCCGTCTTTACTTCAAAGCATTGGCTGAGCTTTGGCGGCAGCTTTCCCCGGGCTTGGAACTGGATTTGATACCGTTCGAAGACGCAGAGCCCGAGCTTCGCAGACGGGTTCTTGAGGAAGGAGTGACGCTCAGTGGGTAGATTTGCTGCACTAAAAGCAGATATAGACCGGGAAATGCGCAATCTAGACCGGCTTACCCGCGAAATGGATGAAATCCTGGGCGAGGCTCCTGAGGGATCAGCAGTCAAAGTTCGCGCGGCTGGAAGTGTCCTTCACGACTTCTATACAGGAGTTGAGAAGATCTTCCGGCAGATTGCGGTCAGAATAGATCAGGATCTACCAGTGGGAGATGACTGGCACATTCAGCTGCTTCAACGGATGGCTGTACCGATAGAAGGGATCCGTCCTCAGGTAATTGATGAAGCGCTTGAAAGCAGTTTGGAGGAATATCTCCGCTTTCGTCATCTCTTCCGCAATATATACGGCTTCGAGCTTAAATGGGATCGATGTCAGCCCTTGGTGAAGAACCTGGGCAAAACCTTGGGTAACCTCAAGGACCAAATCGACAGATTCAATAGTTTCGTAGACTCCATTTAATGGGGAGATAATTGGATCTTGTGGAGTGATATACAATCAATAAGGTCACAGCCCGCTCCCCAGCAATTTAAGCATTGACTGGAGCGTGATTTGTGAATGGGGAATCGTGACGGGTGAAGGAAAACCAGTCGATAGTCATGTGTCGGGAGTCATCAGTCCAAGGTCGGAAAGCAGTGAATGGTAAATCGTGAATCGTGATGGGTGACGGGCAACAGACAGCCAGTCAAGAGTCGTCAGTCTTGAGTCAATGGTCCAAGGTCCAAGGTCCAAAGTCGGGAAGCAGTTATGGGTAGCAGGGCGACGGAGTACGGATTGAAGGATTAGGGGGTAAGGGGCGGGAAGCAGTGATGAGTGGACAGTGAATGGTAAATCGTAGGAGCGAGTCCAAGGTCCAAAGTTCGGGAAGCAGTGATGAGTAATAAGCTTAGAAAAGCGGGATTAAGGGATTATGGGGTAAGGGGCAGGAAGCGGTAGCGAGTGCAGAAGACGAGGATCATAAGGCGTATGATTCGTTGGATTTGACCGCTGAGTGCTAGAGACACCTTGAGCATGTAGCCACCATGAGATACTATGACGCCACATGAAGGAAGGAGGGAATAAAAGCATGCCCCGTGTTGGAATCAGAGAATTGAGGGATAAGCTGAGCCTTTACCTGACGCAAGTGAAGGAGGGAAAACAGATTGAGATTACGAACCGGGGCGAGGTGATCGCTCTCTTGATACCAATGAAACGAAAGAAGGTAGATAAGGAGCTCCTAGCATTGGTCGAGGAACGCGCTGCTTCCTGGACCGGCGGTAAGCCAACAGGGTCGCCGCAGCCGGTAAAGGGGCGCGGGCGCTTGCTTTCCGAGTTGATCATCGAGGATCGTAGATGATACTCTACCTTGACACCAGCGCTCTGGTGAAGCTCTATGTCGAAGAGTCGGGATCGCAAGAGGTTAAGAAGGTAGCAGAAGAAGCCCAGATTGTATCTACTTCTCGTGTAGCTTATGTGGAGGTAATGGCTGGAACCGCTCGGAAGTGTCGTGAAGGGGAACTCTCGAAAGAAGAGTATGATCAGGTAGTTGAGTACCTAATACGGGATTGGGATAACTACTTCATCGTGGAGGTTTCTGAGGGTGTGGCCAAACTTGGCGGGATATTGACAGAGAGGCACCCGTTGAGAGGATTTGACGCCATTCATCTGGCATCAGCACTACTTTTGCGGAATAAGGCTCGTTTGGATGTCTCGTTTTCTTGTTTCGATAAGCGACTTAACCAGGCAGCTAAGGAGGAAGGCTTGACGGTGGACCGTGATTTGTGAATGGTAAATCGTGAATGGGTAATGCGTGATGGGTAATGCGTGATGGGTGATGGGTGATGAGGGCACGGAGTAAGGATTGAGGGGTTACGGGGTAATGGGCAACAATTCGCGAATCGTAAATGGTGAATGGTGGAAGTGAGGCCAAGGACCAAGGTCGGGAAACAGTGAAGAGTGAATCGTAAGTAGTAAGTGGAGTGATCAAAGGAAGATGACAGGTAAATGGAGCTTGCTCGTTAAGGGAGTCTTGTTGTATATTTGGGCAAGGAGGCCGTTGTGGCTAGAACAAAAAATGTAACTCCTGAGCTCTTAAGAGACTTAGCAGGTAAATTACAGGAACTTCCGGAGGATCGCTTGAGGGAGGTGTTGGATTTTGTGGATTTCCTCCAAGGTCACCGAATTCAGCAGTCCAACCGTGGTTCTCCAGAAGCCTTACTGCGGCACGTCGGCACTTGGTCGTTTGCGCCAGGCGAACTCGATCGTTTGCTTGCCGATATCCAGGAGATGCGAGAGATGGAAGTTGATCGGTAGAGCTGGAGATGCAATATGACAGCTTATCTGGTGGACACAAACCATGTCAGCAAGATCCTAGAAAGGGAAAGGAAACTCAAAGCCCGATTGCAGAAGGCAAATGACACAGAGGATAGCTTTGGTATCTCCATGACCGTTCTAGGGGAGCTCTACTACGCTGTTTATGCTAGCCAGCGTAAGCAGAAGAATTTAGCTCGCCTCAAGGATTTCCTGGACTCCGTAATCCTCTGGGAATACGATCGTCTCGCGGCTGAGGAGTTCGGACGGATTCAAGCGGAGCAAAAGGCCAAAGGGAAGCCCATTCCATCCAGCGATGCTCAGATTGCTGCTGTAGCACGTCTCCACAACTTAAGAATCCTCAGTAATGATCGTCACTTTACTTTCGTGAGCAACCTTGCGAGCGAGAGCTGGCTGATTTTCCGTGAATAGTGGAAGCAAGTTTAAGGACCAAGGCCAGGAAGCAGTGAAGAGTGAATCGTGATGCGTGATGCGTGATGCGTGACGGGCAACAGACAGCCAGTCAAGAGTTGTCAGTCATGTGTCAGGAGTCGAGGATCGAGAATGGGATCAACACCGAGCGAATCGATCATATTTATCGCGATCCTCATAATCCCGACGTGCGGCTCTTTCTGCATTATGGCGACAGAGTGTTGTCTGCCTAGTTGATGTGTTGTAGACTAAGATTAGCAAGGGAGGTGGCCCACATGTCTACGCATCTGAAGGAGAAGATTGCCAAGGAAATTGATGGTCTGTCAGAAGAGCAACAGGAAAGGCTCTTACAGTGGATCCAGATTGTGCGGAGAGGACAAGTCAACCCACCAACAGGAGAACTGGGATTGAAGAGGCCATTTAAGAGGGAGGAATTCTACGAAGATGCTCTTTCTCATCGACTCTAACGTTCTTATCTCTTCCTATGATACGACTGAGCAGCAACATAGACATTCCTACTCGCTTCTTCAGGAGGCGATGACTGGTAAGGTAAAAGCCGCCTTGGCGCACCAGAACATCCTGGAATACTTGGCTGTGGTCACGGATTCTCGACGCGTCGAGCACCCACTGTTACTTCCGGAAGCCCTGGCGAATATCGATATCTATGCCGCCTCGTTAACTGTCATCTTCCCTAAAGTCACAACGGTTGCTACACTTCAGGAACTGTCCAAGGCGAAGGACGCCCCTAGAACAAAGATCTTTGACCTCTATCTGGCTGCTACCGCTCTCGATAACGGGATAACGCAGATTTGTACGTGGAATATCACCGACTTTATAGGTATACGGAATATTGAAGCAGTATCCCCTGAACAGATCCTTGCGTATATTGCTAGGGAAGGATAAGAGTATAGGCCTTCTTGTAGAACGCTCTGGGGCTTTGACAAGTTGAAGATGTGCTATTCAAGCTTATAGGAGAACCAAACTATGAAACAAGCACTGATCACTGATATCACCGGTCAAGACGGGTCGTATCTCGCGGAGTTCTTGCTTGCCAAAGGCTACGAGGTGCACGGGTTAATCAGGCGTGCAAGCACGTTTAACACAGAGCCGATCGATCGTATTTATCGCGGGCTTTATGATCCCAATGTGCGGCTCTTTCTGCATTATCGAGACCTCGTAAACGGCGAGTAGCTCATGCCAAACGTGAGCAAGGAGCCGACGATGTCTTGTTCTTGATCAATTAGTTGATTAAAATGTTGATGGGTTATTTAATCAATTGGAGGCTGCGATGGGTGTTAAAATGGCCAGAGATCAAATGCGATCGAGTTCGGACGTCAGGCGCCACCTGGGAGAATATTTGGACAAACTGGGAGAGCACGATCTCTATATTCTACGTGGAGGGAAGCCAACGGCTGCTATTGTGGATATCGACCGATATGAATCACTGCTCGAACAGCTGGCTGAGTTGCAGGATCTTCAGGAGCACTTGGCCATCTATAAGATGCTGAGAGAACGAGAAGGGCAGATTGAAGCAGAGGAATTTGTCTCCTTGGATGAACTCGATTAAGTGGACGGCAGATCAAGATGCAGTACGAGGTTGTACTTATCAAAGTTGCTCAAGATGACTACAACGGTCTTGATAGGACCATTAAGAAGCAAGCCAAGGCCCAACTAGGAAAACTGACTGTTAGCCCTAAATTGGGACGGACATTGGGGAAGAAGATGGGATTAGACTTGACCGACTATCGGTCTTTGCATTTCTATGGGAATAAATACCGAATCGTTTACAAGGTTGATGATGGGAAGAGACGAGTAATTATAGTAGGTATTGGACGTCGGGAAAGGGCCCAGATCTATGAAGCGGTAACTCGCCGTGTGGGAAGAGGACTGTAAATGGGGAATCGTGAATGGGGAATCGTAAGTCGTGAATTGCATGAAAGCAGTGACGAGGACCAGGATGGGGATTAGGGATTGATGGGGTAACGGGTAGCAAGCGGAGAAACGTTCTGAGTTCTCTGTGCTAGGTTCTATGATAAAGAGAGGCAGGGATCCAGGCATTCGTCTGAAAATTGCATCCCTGAGGTAGTCCTCTTGTTTGATCTCCTGAAACTTTCGTGATAATCTCGATACGCCTTCAGCAACAGCGTAAGGAGGGATGATGTTAACGGAGTACATCCGGAAAGCGATGGGTAAGGCGGTCTACGAGAAGCTGGAAGACGGGACTTATTCCGGCGAGATTTCGGAATGCCCCGGCACAATTGCTTTTGGCCACACGCTTCAGGAGTGCCAAACTGAGCTGGAATCTGCCCTTGAAGGATGGGTGCTTGTGAAGATCCGCCATGGCGATGACCTTCCTGTAATTGCAGGGATCGACCTCAATAAGATGATGCCGAAACTGGAGAGGATTGCTACCAGCGGCTAGGTGGACACCGTGCAAACGCAAGGATTTTGTTCGGAAGTTGCGTGCGCTCGGATTCGGTTTACCGGAACCAGGAGGGCGCCATTTCTATATGCGTTATGGAGAGCACACCATGACCATCCCCAATAACCTTGAGTTCTCTGTGCCTCAGCTTAAGATGCTGCTTAAACAGGTGGAGAAAACCTTGGGAAGGAAAATCCCTTTGACTGCGTGGCAGAAATTGTAGCCGAGCCCGACATATGGGCAAAGATGTTGTCTCCGACGTTGCTCGTGCCTGCTTCTCAATGTGGCAGGCAAGCGGCTACCCTATGAAAACGAGCTGCAAACGTAAGTCAATTGCGAGGGACCTCATTACTTTGACTTGCGAAAGCATCCGTGCTATCCTGAAATAAGGTGAGTTCCGGGAAGGATATATGATCCTAGCGGTATTCGCGGCATCCTTATGGGCGGGTTGGCAAGCCTGAAGTAGCAGAGAAGGGTGGGCTGGCTTGACTGTGTTCGGTAGTCATGATCTACCTTTGAATACGCGCAGGTGTCTCTTGCATTCGTCGCTGGCCTCTGTTGATTCGTGCGGGCTAACACGCTAAGATCCCGGTGGAATGAAGAGATGGTGGATTTTGGGGAGGTGTAATTGTGGGAGAGACTGAAGTCCTTAGACGGAAGCTTATGGAAAATGTCGCAGACCTACGGGACGTTCGGCTTCAAGAAGTTCTAGACTTCGTCGATTTTCTGCGGATGCGTCAGAATGGAGACGAGGACTCCATCCTGGAAGTAGCTGGTTGTCTTTCCGGCAGTCCGCTCTCCGCCGCAGAAGTCGAGAAAGAACTCTATGGGGAGAACCCAGACTGATGCCTAAGGCCGTTTTCATAGATACTTGGGGGTGGTTAGCGCTGGGACATCGCCGAGATGCTCTGCATCAAGAGGTCAAATCGTTTTATCAGGCTCTACAGAAAGAGGGCTCTCTCTGTTACACCACAGATTACGTCCTTGATGAAACGATCACACTTCTCTTCCGACGGGAGGTATTTGAAGAAGCTATCCGTTTCATGGAGGGGATCTTCCAATCTGCTGAGGAGCGCCGCCTTATCATAGAACGGGTCACTTCTGAACGATTCTCCTCGGCATGGAGACTCCGAAAGCAATTTCGAGATAAACCCAAGATCTTCTTCACCGATCTTATCTCGATGGTTATCATGAAAGAGAGGGAGGTCAAACGGGTCTTAACGGAAGATGAACATTTTCTCCAGGTCGGACTGGGTTTCCAAAAGGCTCCATGATACAGAGGTACTAGGGAACAGGCCGATAGGGCCAGGGTGGAATCGTCAATGGTAAATCGTGAATGGTGAACGGCGGAAACGGATCGAAAGTCGAGATGGTGCAGGCCCTCTGCTATCGTGAGAAGCCTAAACTTTCTGGAAGCAGGAACTGGTGAGCGGTAGAGGCCGATCCAAGCGCCAGTGCCGGAAAGCACCAATCGGTTATGCGCAATGAGTGACGAGCAGGCGTGTTCGATGGCAAACCTCCAGAGTGGTGGCTATACTGACTAACAGTACGGTCGAAACTACGAGGTGACACCGATGGAGAGGACAGAACGTTTTTCAACTTACCTGCTCGATCGTGCCCTCGTCAGGGAGCGGGAAGAACGAGAACAGTAGAGGCAACAGCAGATATCCCGTGCGCTCAAGGCCCTTGATGCCCTCTCTCAGGTGATCTCTTTTGAGCAGGCCTATATCTTTGGGTCGCTGGCCAAACCGTATAGGTTTTTCAAGGATTCCGATGTCGATGTCGCCTTCTTAGGGTTAAGAGACGAAGACTTCTTTCAGGCGATCGCCTTCCTTTCCCGAGAGTTGGACGCAAATGTTGATGTTATTCAACTGGAAGACCATACTCTACGAGATAAGGTAATGCGGGAGGGGATCAAATGGAAAAAGAGCGATTGAGCCTGATTGAGGCGGCGATCAACACCCAAAGCGTGGAGATCGAGCGGATCTTCGGGAAGATAGAAGATCGGCGACGCGGAGAAGGAGAAGCCAGCCTGGAGAGTCTTGCGTATCAGTTGCATAACTTGTACTGCGCGTTCGAGGATTTGTTGAAGATCGTGGCCGATTTCTTTGAGAATCACATCGATGATAGCGCTCACTACCAGAGCGCACTCCTGTGGAGGATGAAGATGCCTATCGAGGGAGTTAGGCCAGCCCTGCTCTCTGAAGCGAGCTACAGATTGCTGGACTCTCTCCGGGCATTCCGGCATGTTTTCAGGCACGCCTATTCCTATGAACTCGACCCCAAGAAGCTGGCGTTGGTACTGGAGGACGCCCTCAAACTCAGAGAGGTTTACCACAGGGATATCGACAACTTCCTTGAACAGTTTCAGTAGAAGGTGGAGATTACGCCGTGTGGTGCGCATAGTTCGCAACCGCTAATATGCGAGACGCTCGCGGTTGAGCCTGCCTGCGTGTAAACAATCTTTGGGTAAGATGGTTACGCAGATTGCGTAACGTGTATTGCATAATCGGAGGCGAATATTGCACCAGAATGTCTCCTACATCTTTATGGGAAGTAAGCGCCACCTATGCAAGAGATCTTTCAGAAGGTGGATTCAACTAGAAAGTGCAACTTTGGAAATTGGTCAAAGAGGGGAGCTGTGGTAGTATTACCAGCGCTGCCTAGACCAGAAAATTAAAGTGGCACTAACCCGAGGCTGACCTCAAGTGCGCTGTCAATTCTCTTCATCGTTGAGGGACTTAGCTTACCCCAGTATTCAACCAAGCGGCGTTTGTCAATGGTTCTGATCTGGTTGAGAAGGATTGTCGAATCTCTCCTCAATCCACCTTCCGGCGGCTTAACGAATACCTCAGAGGGATACTCCTTGGCACTGATTGACGTTGTTATAGCCGCCACGATGACAACAGGACTATGCTGATTAGCAATGTCATTCTGGATGATGGCAATAGGGCGGGTCTTCCCCTGTTCGGAACCGCCTACGGGATCCAGAGCTGCAAGCCATATGTCACCGCGCTTGTAGTCAGGCAGTTGCCCCTCCTTCGTTTCCCCCGGTCTGCTCTAGAACCTCCTGTTCCGAGAGGAAAAAGGATTCTGAGATGGCAAGATCACGTTCTGCGTTGGTGAGACACTGCTCTTTGAGGAGCGCGCGCAATGTTGCGCGATCTTCCGCGGCAAGGCGTTCTTCGGTGGCTGCCGTCACGTATTGACTGATCTGGCGGGACGGAACGCGTTCGCGTAGTCTCTCCCATAGGTCTTCCGGCAATGTTAGGTTTACTCTGCGTTTTTTCATCCTAATTCTTGCTCCAAGTTTCCGTACGGAAACAACCTGACTATTGTGCGCATAAGTATACAGTGAAAAGGTCGCATGATCACTGTGATGGAAGCGGGGTACTCAGCAAGAGAACAAGTCATGTCGTCAGCAATCAGCGGAAGCAACTTTCGACAACTAAGCTTGAGTACCACCTTTCACCCTTCCGTGATCTGACTTTCCGACGCGTTGAAACTCATGAGATGCTGATAACACAGATAGTTGAAGTCAAGCGTATGCTCGCATCGATTATCGAGGGACTGGGGGCTAACCGCTGAAAGCTGTTTGCTATCGTGGTCGTGATTACACGGGGCAGACCCCATGAAATGTCAAGGGTCGGGAGTCTACAGGGGCGTAGAGCAGTGCGTGAATCGTAAATGGTGAATGGTAGGAGCGAGAGCGAGGTCGGGAAGTAGTGATGTCGCGCAATAATGAACGGGCGGTTGATCGACGCTTCCCAAGAGCATATAATGGCCTTATTATGGCGGCAAAGAGGATTGATCAATGAAATCTGTAGCGACGCATGTCACTATTCCTGAAGCGCTCGTTAAGGAGATAGATGAGCAAGCGCAGAAAGAACATCGCAACCGCTCGGAGTTGCTGCGCGAGGCCGTCCGCTTCTATTTGAAAGAGC
This sequence comes from Candidatus Bipolaricaulota bacterium, assembly GCA_027007005.1. Taxonomy (GTDB): domain Bacteria; phylum Bipolaricaulota; class Bipolaricaulia; order UBA7950; family UBA9294; genus M55B144. Next base: position 12,315 of record JALTFO010000001.1, read on the forward strand.
AGAGAAGAAAGAACATGGAGGAGCAACGGATGAGGCGGCTCCTTCAGGGTCTTGAGGAGTCAGCGGGGAGCTGGAAGGATGAAGCCCATCCTGATCTGAGGGAGCCTGGTGACGCTGCTCGGCTACGGAAGAATCTCTGGGAGCATGATCAGGAAAGGGTTACAGATGACAGTCAGTAGCCTTGCTCAAGCGATATGGCGTATCTCATCGATAGCGATGTTCTAATCTGGCACTTGCGGGGTCATGAACCAACGGTTCAGTTGCTGCGAGCATTGGCCCAAAGAAGCCGCGAAGAAGAGGTGGTGTCGCCACTTGGGTGCTCAGTCATCTCTGTGTTTGAGGTGCGGGTGGGGATGCATCCGGAAGAAGAAGCGAGTACAGAGAGATTTCTAAGCGCGCTTGAAAAATATCCCGTCGGTGAGGCTATTGCACAGAAAGCAGCTGATTATTACCGAGCTTTCGCAAAACGGGGAGTTACCCTTCACATTGCCGATCTTATCATTGCCGCGACGGCGGCAGAATATGGACTGACTTTAGTATCATATAATCGGGAGCATTTCCCAATGGAGGATATCCAGGTCTATAAGCCCATGCCGGGATTCTAGCGGCGAGAGAGGGCAGACTTCTCTTCCCGTGAATGGCCCGAAATCAGTGAATGGTAAATCGTAGGAGCGAGTCCAAGGTCCAAAGTCGATAGTCCAAAGTTCGGGAAGCGGTGCGGGGAACACGGAGTAAGGATTGATGGGTAACGGAGTTCGCTGGGTTCGTAGAGTTGGCCTAGTTCATAGAGTTCGTTGGGTTCATGGGGCGGTGAATCGTAACGAGTAATGCGTGATGAGGACACGGAGTAAGGATTGAGGGATCACAGATCGGTGTCACCTGTAGATTCTGGACTGGGAATTCCTTAGCAATCTTGGCGGCTTGAGTCGGTACTAACGAGCGGGCGGGAGAATAGTATTCCATCATTTCCGGTAAGGGGTTCACTGCTGATACTAAACACCAAAAGAGCGCAGACCTTAACGTCACAGGCTGCCACTGAGTTTTGACATGAACCGCGCATTCTGCTAATGTGAGTAGATTCTTAGGAGGAAGATGCCTATGAAGTCTGGAGTGATCGAGGAAATCGAGCGTTATGTGAATCTGGATCGGGAATCTCTGTTGGAACGAGGAGTTGAAGCTCTTCTAAAGGAACGGAAACGCAACATGATGCTGGAAATGCATGAAATTCTCTTTCGGTATCATGTCGAAACATCTGCAGATCTAGAAGAGAAAATCAAGTCTGGAGATGTTGCAGAGCACCCATCCTGGGAGGATCTCATCACCTTGGAGAACTTGGAGGATGCGATCAGCAAGCTCGATGAATACCTTCGAAATCTACAGCAAGCAGCTTGATCTCGCTAGGGAGAAGTTCGGCCATGTAGTGGATGATGCTAAGATCATTTATACGCCAGCTGGACTGCCGCAAAAGCTAAGGTTGGAGATCATCGACGGTTCAGTGCTGGATGTATTCGTTTCTTCACGACGGCTGTATTCGTATCACTGGGAAAGGCGCCACTTGGATGGAACTATCTATCGCTATGATAATGCTCCTCACAAACGCTGGCGGCACATTAGTACTTTCCCCAAGCACTTTCATGATGGCTCAGAAGCAGACCAGGATTGCAAAGAAAGCTATATCAGCGATGATCCTGAAGAGGCTCTACGCGAGATACTTGAATTCGTGAGGGAGAAGCTGGGATTAAGGATTGATGGAACAGACGGTGAGCAGTGATGCGTGATGGGTGACGGGTGAGAGAAGCAGTCTAGAGTCGTCAGTCATGGGTCGACAGTCTAAAAACAGTGA
>JALTFO010000002.1 GCA_027007005.1 Candidatus Bipolaricaulota bacterium
TGCCGTAGAAGCTCCCATAGGTATAGTTCGATACCCCATCAGGTCCACAGATGTCGGGCTTGGTGATGCTCGCTGCATACTTGCTGGCGTTCGACGGGCCCTGTGAGCTGAAGTATTCCTGCGGGCCAGTCGTCCAGTTGCTCTGGCGGATTGCGCCCACGGCGAGCACCTTCGCGGAGTTCGCCGGAGTGACGATTGAGCTCTCCGGATGGTTGTATTGCAAGGAAAGGCCCGCACCAGAATCGGTGAATGCAAAGAATTCGATGTTCGGAGTTGCAGGGGCATTGCGGTTGTAGATCGCGATTTCGTAGTAGCCACTCGCTGCAACATAGTACGAGATCGCTTCCGTCGGTTGCTGCGTTCCGGTTTGCCAGTTTGTCGAGGAGGCGACCATCGTGCCAAAGCTGTTATAGAGATACAGGTCGTAATCCTGATTAGAGGCGCTCCAGTCGTCCCAGGTCATGTAGATATTGACGGTGTCGCCAGCGGTGACATAGATTCTGTTCCCTTCGTCGATCGTATCCGTGTCGAGATAGTCGGTTCCCGAGCCAAAGTCCAGATACTTATCCGCATCGGAATCGACAAACGCCCCCTGCCAATGGCCATCGGAGGCCTCGTTCCCCGCTGCGTTCACCCAAAGGATCCCGTTGTCGCGGGCACTGTTGGCAATCCCAGCGACCGTGCCAGTTCCATCGTAGAAGTTGGTGTTGTACCAACCAACGGAGTGGTTAATGACTTTGATTCCATTAGTGATGCAATCATTGAGCGCGTTCTGCAGATCCACAGAGTCACCAATTTTTATGAGATACAGATCCGCTTGCGGAGCCATGTCGGCAACTACTTCGGCGACAGCAGTGCCGTGCACGGTTCCTGTCTCCAATCCAGTGCCCGTGTAGTCGTATGTGTAAACGACGTTACTCAACTCTCCGGCGTTCTTGGCTGCGGTGTAGCCGTTGAACCCCAGGTCGATGATCGCTACTTTAACCCCTTGTCCGTAGTAGCCCGCGGTGTGAAAGTCATCAGCGCCGGTGAGGGTCACGCCTTCACTCGTCACCGCCAGCTCGCGCGGGCGGTAGGGCAGACGAATGTATGCGATCCCAGAGACCTTGTCGGCCAAGGATTCAAGCTTGTCTACGGGGATCTGCACGCGCATCAATTGCCGCGAGGATGCCTCCACCCTGCCACCGATGGCAGCGATCGCCGCTTGACTGATGGATGAGACATACCCGGAGGAGGGCTCGACAATTACGGTTACCTCGTCTTCCTGCAGTAGAATACCGCGCTCCTCAGCCGCCTTAGGAAGTGCCGCTGGACGCGTTTGCGCCGTGCGTGCGAGCACCTGCAGAACAGTCTGTAGCCGCGGATTGGCCTCATCCGGCGGGATGGATTTCGTTGGCGCAGCAGTGCACATGAAGGCGAAGAGCACTAACACTGCAATAGTCAGCGCTATCCATACTCTGCGAAAAATCGACATGCGCATACCCATTACCTCCGCCTTATTATACCCACAGCGAGGAGAAATGTTGCTTGAGCCTTCTCCAGGGCCAGGGTTCATTGGGTTCGTTGAGTTCATGGTTCGTAGGGTTCGTGGGGTTCAAGACCAGTTTGGAGATGCTAGTCGCAAATCGATAAACACATGGCCTTCGAAGCTTCCAGATCCTTGTGCGTCTTCAGTTCCTAGTTCACGTTCCTCATCACGCATTACTGATTACGCAGCACCAAATCTGATGATTATTGCCTCAAGTACGCCAGCACCTCCTGCCTGAATAGGCCAAAATCCTCCAGTTTAGTTTTCACTGCTTCATAAACGAGCTTGTCATCTACTTGGGCGTACTCGTGAACTAAGATGTTTCGGAATCCTCTCATTTCCCGCAATCTACCACCCATGTCCTTGGTAATCACACCGGCTTTGACCAACTTCCTAAATAGATCCTCCTCTTCAGCCGGTAATCCAAGGCGCAGCCCAGAGACCAGTAGGTTGCAGATGTCTATCACTACTTCAACAGAAACCTGGAGAAGCCTTTCGCAGGCTCGCTTCTTCTCCACCGTCTGGTATTCCCCAAAGCTTTTGGGAGCAATCCCTTTCAGCTCAGCGATATAAGAGTCAAGCTGATCTATCTTAGCCAATACCCTTTCTCTATCGAGGTTAGCCACGGGCTACCTCCTCTAAATAGCCATCGTAGATGCGCCTGAAATCCTCGAAATCCTGGATGGTGCGGAATGCGAGGTCATACAGTGCCCTGTCATCGCTACAGAAGAGGACTTCTCCCTCTTTCAAGATTCTCTTCTTGATGTAAAGCGGAAGCTGCTGATAAACATGTATATCTAGGCTTGGTGCGCCAAAAGGCCCTAGGTATTCCAGCTTCTTGTGCGATAACTCCAAAGCGCTGAAATCACTCGGCTGAAGCACAAGGCAGATATCCACATCGGAATCCGGTCCATCGTCACCACGGGCGGAGCTGCCAAATAGGATAACTGCAAGAACATCACGATCTTCCCGCGCTTTTTCCAGAAGCTCTGCCATTCTAATATCTGCTTTACCTAACCGCATCTTACCCCTCCCGAAGAACGATGCTTGGGCCCCTGGCTTCCTTGCTTGAATCTGGAAGCGATCACAAGCGAACGCGCTCGTAGCTACAGGTCTTCGAACTCTTCCACGGTGAAATCTGCATCCCCGCGCAACTTGTACATGTTCATCATCACCGAGACATTATAGCACGAGACGAGGGGAGGAGCAGGGGGAAGGGGCGAGAGAGGTTCGTTGGGTCTGTTGGGTTAAGGCAGTGATGAGTGATGAGTGATGAGTGACACGAAAGCATTGATTACCAGTGGAAGGAGATACATCTCATCGCTCATTTCTATCTTCTCTCCTTAGGTAACGAATCAGGCCGAGTATTAGTTTTCGGACTGTCCGTATCTGCTCTTCGATGCTATCAAAATTGTCCAGATAATTGAGCCTCTTTGCAATAACAAGTTGCGTCTCAACTTCGGACACCGATCCTAATGCAATATGCAAGAACTGAATAAACTCCTTTTTGGAACCTCTGCCCGCTCCCTCGGCAACATTCGAAGGAATGGAGACCGCTGCTCTCCGAAGTTGGTTTACCAATCTGTAGAGTTCGTCCTGCGGGAATTTCTTGGTGACCTTGTAGACATCTTCTACGAGATCAATGGCTTTCTTCCAAGCATCAAGATCCTTGTGCGTCTTCAGTTTCTAGTTCACGTTCCTCATCACGCGTTACTGATTACGCATCACTGCATTGCACCCTCATCGCGCATCACCCATTACTCGTTCCATCGCGTCCTGGCAGATCTCAAGCTTCCGTACGCTATCGGGTCCACTTTCCATCCCACTTGTCATCTCCTATTCCCTACTCCCTACTCACCGCAATTCCCTTAGCATCGGCAGTGCTGTATCCTTGATCCCAGTCATCACCAGCATTCTCAGACCTACTCAGCAGAATTAGGTTCTCTCCCGCTCCTTAGCCCTTGGATTCTTTCATATAGGCTATCGACTGTTTCTCCTTTGAACAGCGTCTCTTTCATCTGCAGGTAGTCCCCAGTTCCGCCGCTCCAAACGATCCAAAAGCGGGTCGCCTTCGCCGGACCCAGATGCACCCGCAAAACTTCTTCAGCCTCTCGCAGGATCTCCTGATCACTGTCCATCTTAATCTCTGTCATCATCTATCACCTCATTAATCACAAAATCCACGGGGTTTATCACTTTCAGTGCTTCCCCTCGGTATCTCTTTATAATCCGATCATCGCAGGTTATGAAATATCTAGCAGTGGCTTTCTCGGCGCAGGCTAGATGTAAAGCATCAACAGAACCCAATCCCTGCTTCTCCAAACTCTGCGCCCGCATATGAATCGAGTCGTCTAATTCTTGGTGTGCCACAGCTAAACTCAGATAAGAGCTTACCCAGGTTTTTCTGTGGAGAAAGGGATTCCTGCTATTCTCGTACTCCGGTACATCAGAGTTCACTAGTTTCACACTACCTGCTTCACGCATCTGCAAGATGGCAGCAAAGGCTAGTGCTTCGAGCCAAATCCGCGGTTGTGACAGGTTATCAAAGGGCCTGTTATAGACGCTGGTGTCCAGATATAGGCACAGCGGGCTTAGTTGCTTCTCCATTCCTTCCACGTCTACCATTCTATGCCCTTGATCCTATCCCTGCTCCTTTCACAAACCTTGCCATACCTCATCTTCTTCCGACTCTAACCAATCCTTTCGCAAGGCAGACTCGCTGAGGAGAGCCGTTTCTAGATGCTCTTGGGTTGCCTTAACCTTCAGGAATTGGACGAAATCGAGAACTTCCTGGAGAAAGGCCGTGGGCAAGTCCTCCACCTCATGGATAAGCGTCTCTTTTCTATCCATCATGATCTACCTCCAGGTTCCCAGTTTACCATTGATCCCATAGCAGAACCAATCCGCTATCCCCTACTTCATAACCCCTATTTCTTGCCCTCTGCTTTCCAA
>JALTFO010000003.1 GCA_027007005.1 Candidatus Bipolaricaulota bacterium
ACGCTGGTACAGTTGGGCGATACGTACGCGGATCAAGCCAGTAAAGAACTTTGCCCGGAGTCTCAAGGCACATTTGGATGGGATCTTGGCTCATTGCAAGTACAAGATCTCCACATCATTTCTGGAGGGGATGAACAACAAGATCAAGGTCATCAAGAGAATTGCTTTTGGCTACCGAGACTTCCATTACTTCTTCCTTAAAATACGTGGAGCATCCCTGTGATCTACCTTGCCTCGAGCGTGAGGAACCTCTTTTCATTTGAGGCTGCTGGTCAGCTAGATACACAACCGGCAGATCGCCGTCAGCAGGCTTACTCCTTGCTTTCGAAGTACTCGAAAGCGTCAATGATATCCAGGTAGACACCGTCGAACCCGGCATCGATGATCCTCTTCAGGTATGAATCGTCGTTTCCATAGATGATGCGCTGCCAATCTGGGTCCCAGTAGCGCACCACGTAGTTTCCCTCCCAGTTTGTGTTCTCTTCTTCCAGCCACAAAGGAGAGCTTACTTCCCACTCCGGTTTCCAGTAGTAGCGGTAATCCTCTGCCTCCCCGATGCTCATGTAGGCGATCACCAGTCTCTTTCCACCGTTCTTCTTTGCCTTGAGAGAGCTGATGTCTTCTGGTGATAGTGCAGCGCCGTCATCGTCGAACAGGTCGATTATCACGATATCGTAGTCGGTACCCGTGATCGCACTCAGGAAAGCGTCCTTGTTGGGAAACCCTCCTGGATTGATGATGTAGAGGAAGTTCTTCGCCCCCGCCAACGAGGTGATGTCATCGCTATTGACGCCGATCGGCTGTGCTGGGTAGGCAGGGATATCATCTAGGTCACGGTGGTCCGCAGCATAGGAGATGTATCTACGCTCGGCGTTTCGCGCGTAGGAATCGTCCACAAACGCACGTTTCACGCAGTAGTCGGTGACAAGAACTGAGAGACCACGCGTCTCCGCCAGATCCATGAATGGTAGCCACTGCTGCGTGATCTCAGATGGGGTTGGCCTGTTATCGGCATCGTATCCATAGAACAGATCTTCACGCCCAGTTCCGTCGATCGCAGCGACGTATCGCCTCATTAGCGGCCCAGTTGGTGTTCCGTCCTGCGTTAGGAGCTCGTGTCCATTCTGCGGGATGATCACGAACGACGGGTCGAGTGCTTTCGCTTGTGCGCTGATACCCTCAACAAAAGTGCGCATTGCCTGCCGGTAGTCCACTGGTACATCCCCCGGAGGATGAGCGCATGAATGCGCGCAACTACCGGTCGAGAATGTCCCCACTAGCAGCAGTAACAGGAGAAGGTATGACAAAGTCCGCTGTACCATGGCTAACACCAACCAGAAGAAGATGCCATGAGTGTAGCGCGGATCGGGCAAGAAAACAGCTCGCCAACCTTCTCTGCTGTGGCCACCCCTACTATCCCTAGTGGCTGAGCGCCTTCGATGAGCCTCTTATTCGCCGTTCCTTTTTTTCGCGATGACTGCCCTGCATGGAATGCTCAGTCGCTCGTCTTCTGGTGGAGGACGAAACTCGACACCACAATCGTCAGCAAGACAAACGTCAGCACGCCCGCCAGGCCGACCGGCTCCTGCCACGGGGCCAGTCCCTTGACCATCACCGCCCGTAGGAGCCGGTTGGAGTAAGTAAGAGGTACGAAGTAAGAGAGCGGTCGGATAACCCTAGGGATCGCCTGAAGCGGCCAGATCATCCCGGATAAGAGGATAGAAGGGACGACGATCAGCGGGTAAAAGAGGACCGCCTGTGCCTCGGTTTGGGCGAGACTCGAGAGCAATGTTCCCATTCCAACGCTTCCGATTGCGAACGTGATCACAGAGGCAAATGCCCAGAAGAGTGAGCCATTTACCACGATCTCGAACACAAGCTTCCCGATCACCAAGACGAGGATCGACTGGACGAGGGCAATCAGCCCAAACGCGACAATGTAGCCGAGGATGAACTCCCCTCGCCGCACAGGCGACACCCACACGCGAGCAAAGGTACCGCCCACCTTTTCCTGTACTATGGAAAGGAGGGTCAGCAGGGTTGAGACGAGCATCACCACCAGGCCCATGATCGCTGGGGCGAAGCTGTCGATGAACCGGACATTTACACCGTAGAGATTGTTGACCTTCACGTCCACCGGCCCTCCCTCTCCGATATCCATCAGCGCATCTGCGAGACCCTTCTGGACCGCAGCTACAATCTGCGGATCGGACTCATCCAGGGTGAGGTCGATCCTCCCTTGCGCCGAGGTCGCCACTCCCATGGCAAAGTGTGCGTAGTAAAGGCTCGTGAACTTCTCCGGGAAGCGAATCACCGCCTGGTAATGATCCCGCAGGATGAGCGCGTCAGGGTCATAGGAGGCTGGGTTCAACGTGGTGACTTGAAACGTGCTATCTCCTCGCAGATTGTGGATGATCGAGCCGGTGAGATCGGTGTGGTCCTGATCGATCACCGCAAGCCGGATTCCATGGATCTCTCCGGAGAAGGAAAAGCCAAACAGAATCATGGTGAGGATGGGGATGATCATCATGACCACAAGGACCCGTTTGTCGTTCCAGATCTGCTTTAGAACGCGCGATGAGATGGCCCTAATCCGAAAAAGGCTCGGCGAGAAACCGCTCATCGTGCACCTTCTCCATCCGAGGGCGCGTGCTGCGTGACGTAGAGGAAGACCTCCTCCATCGATGGGGACTCCTTGCTTATTGGCGCTTGTGCCGTCCGTACGTGTGCCTTTAGCTCTTCCGGCGTCCCGTCTGCAACAAGCCTTCCCAGCTTCATCATCCCCACACGGTTGCAGCGCTCGGCCTCTTCCAGATAATGGGTAGTGAGGAGTATGGTGCGCCCAGCGCGGTTGAGGGAATGAAAGTGATCCCAAAACTCGATCCTGAGCGCGGGATCGAGACCGATCGTCGGCTCGTCGAGCAGCAGGAGTTCTGGATCGTGAAGAAGGGCGCAGGCAAGCGACAACCGCTGCTTCTCTCCCCCGCTCAACCGGTCGGCGCGTTGATCGGCAAGGTCCTCCATGTGCATTAGCTTGAGCAGTTCGTCGCTGTGAGAAGAGATTCTCTCCTTCTTTATCCCATAGATCCTGCCGAAGAAGAGCAGGTTCTCCGCCACCGTGAGATCACGGTAGACCGCATGTTCCTGGGGCATGTAACCAATACGGGCTTCTATCGCGTGAAAATCCTTGGACACCAGATGCCCGAGGACCCTCACGCTCCCCGAGCTCGGCTTCAAGAGGCCGCATACCATGCGTATCAACGTGGTCTTCCCCGCACCGCTTGGCCCGACCAGGCCGTAGATCTGCCCCTTGTCCACCTTAAGATCGGCCCGGTCGACCGCCCGGCGGAGGCCGAACGTCCTGACGAGCCCGTCGGTCTCGATGACGGCCTCAGCCATCGTTCCCCACAGGTGGGTTAAACAGATCGTCTGGAACGCCGGCGTTGACTGTTATCTGTACGTATGAGACGACGCTTGCCAGTTTACCTTCCGCGTCATAGGTCTCTATCGTAAGCGGCAACACGACCCCGTTGACGACCTCCCGTGCGTCGTGGAAGCGCGTATCCATCAACAGGTTGCCATCCATATCGTAGAGGGTGCGCCTGACGGGGACGAACGTCTCCGGGTCAACCCACAGCTCGATCCTCCCGTAGACCGCAGCATCGCTTGCTGGGATCCCTCGGATGTGATATATATCACCCTCCTCATCGATTCGGGCAAACTTATAGTCGTCGAGCATGCTTCGTACACCACGCAGGATGTTGCGAAACATCAGCCAGGGCTGCTGCGCGGAAGGAAGATTGGAGAGATCTTTCTCGATCCACTGATCAGTCACTGCAATGTACATCCACATCTTCTCTCCGACGACGAGAGTCACGTTCCCAGCAAGGTATTCGGGTTTAAGGTACTCAAGCCGCATCTTATCCGGCTGGGCTAGCGCTAGTCTCATCTGTTGCGTCAGCGATACCTCTCCATCCTTGTACGTCTGAACCGAGATGACCGCGCTTAGGTTATTGAGGTTCTCCACAGCTGCGCTCATACGGTCAAGGATGTCCGATGCGGTGAGCGATCCCGCCCCGTACCCCACGAATGCCACCACAATCAATATCAAAAGGATGATCCCCGTTTCAAGAGACTTTCCTCTCATTTCTCCTCCTCTTGGGCAACCGCTGCGCGCCCCTTTTCGGTTAGGATCCCCTCGTAGAAGACGATCCCGATGGTGCTGGCCAACTTGCGTGAGGAGGTGCGGGCCGTCATCAGCCCCTTCGGGTTGACGACGGTATTGGCTATCGCTATCAGGAAGGCCAGCCATAAGTCTGGGTCGAGATCCGAGCGTACGAAGCCTTTCTCCTGTGTCTCAACGATCAACTCCTTCATTCGCTTTAAGCGGGCACTGCGCAACGCATCGATCCGCGACCACAGCACGGGGTCGAACTCCTCTACCTGAGAGAAAATCCGCTCTTGCAGCTGAGGAAGATGCTCAGTCATGAACGAAAGTAAAATCCTGACCTTATCTATAGCTCCTTCTGGACCAGAAAGAATCTCATCCCATCGATCCATACTCCACTTAAGAAGAGAGGTGAGTATCTCTTCCATTAGTATGTCCTTGCTTGGAAACGCATCATAGAGCGTCTTCTTACTCACCCGCGCCCGCTTGGCGATGGCGTCGGTGGTGACGCCCTTGTACCCATGATCAAGGAGGACATCCCTTCCCGCACTCAGGATTCTCTCTTTCATCTCCGCATGAGTCCCTTTCATGGCTGTCCTTTGAGTACTAAAATAGTATCGGTAGTACCATAACGCGGTGTATCTGCTTTGTCAAGTGAATGAGGATATACATTAGAGGTGTTCACTCTTGATGGTGCAGCTTGAATTGCACGCGCCGGTTTCCAAAAACCATCGTGTGCGCTGTGGTACAATGCTTCTACGGGGTGATCCTTGATGTTGCACTGGCTGAAGGAGAAGAGACGAGAACAGATACGGAAAACCGAGTTCCCGTCTGCGTGGCGAGAGATCATCAAACGCAATGTCCCGCTTGTTGGTCACCTTCCGCCAAACGATCGAAGAGAGCTAGAAGGAAGTGTTCTCGTATTCCTAAGAGAGAAGAACTTCGAGGGGGCAGGAGGCCTGCAAATGACAGATGAGATCAAGGTCACTATCGCCACGCAGGCGTGCATCCTGCTCTTGCACAGAAAGACCGATTACTACCCCGGCTTGTACTCGGTCATCGTCTACCCACATGCCTACGTTGCGCCCCAGACAGTGCAGGTGGCGCGGGGGATCGTTACCGAGGGAGTGCAGCCGCGTCTTGGAGAATCATGGACGAGTGGAGCGGTTGTCCTATCTTGGGACGATGTCCTTTCTGGCGCTATCGATATCCACGATGGGCACAACGTCGTCTTCCACGAGTGTGCCCGCGAGTTGGATGCGCAGGATGGTTCGATGGACGGCGCACCGATCCTAACAGATCACTCGATGTATGCCACCTGGGCGCGCGTCCTGGGGGGTGAATACAAACGCCTACAGCAGGATACTGCCCTTGGCAAAGATACGCTGCTCGATCAGTATGGGGCGACAAATCCCGCCGAGTTCTTCGCCGTGGCCACTGAATTCTTCTTCGAGAAACCACGGCAGCTTCGCCAGCAGCTGCCACAACTCTACGATGAGCTACGTCGTTACTACAAACAGGACCCAGCGCAGCTTACGATATAAATGGCGTTCTTGATGTTAACAGCCCGTGCCCACAAATGATAGGATGCTCTCTGCTTGTCCGTTGGTTGCGATCAGCCGTTAGCTTAGTGCCCAGCTTGTGCTCATCGCTGTGTTTCATCTTGGTGTTCTTTGGTGCGCCTGCCACGCATCCAGCGTCACAAGGGAATAGCTCGACGTTGCACACCTCGTTGACAGACCTCCACGAGGCCAAAGTGTCGGTGCCTTAGTAGCGTGCGCAGCTTGTCTGCCACATTGAGGCGTAACACGGGCCAACATGCGCAACGTTGGAGGCCAGCTCCAACGCAACAAATATCATGGCTTCTCGTAGCGTGCGCAGCTTGTCTGCCACGTTGAGGCTTGTTCTCATCACTGATCACTCTTCACCCATCACGGCAGTTTTCCGAGATGCGCTGGTTACCGTTGCCCTTCTATTCACCCACTAAAGACGACACGAAACAATGTAAACCAACCCGGCAGAGCCTCAGTCGGCAAGTACCTCACTAAACACCCGCTCGAAGTTGGCGTAGCAGACCTTCTCCACCTGAGCGCTGCTCAACCCAGCAGCGAGGAGCAGATCAGGGATCTTCACGTAGTCGGCAATCGTCTCGATCCCCTCCGGCGTATTGCTGATCCCATCCAGGTCACCGCCGAGGCCGATCACGTCCTCTCCGCCGACATCGATTGCATGGAGCACGTGGCGAGTGATCCACTCGATCGATGGTCGTGGAAGCGCATTCACCTCAGCGCGAAGCCTCTCCTTCGCCTCCTGCGTAGCATCTGGTTCAAGGGCACGCTGCCAACGCGGGAACGCCTGTGCGTGGTAATCAGGGTCGAGGAAGGACGGCGAAAGGTTGATCCCCATCACTCCACCGTGATCTGAAAGAGTTCGGATCATCTCGTCGGTAAGGTTGCGTAGAGTTGGGCAGAGATCGCGACAGTTGGAGTGGCTGGCGATGAACGGACGCTTCGTTATCTCACAGACATCCCTAAATGCAGAATCCGAGAGATGCGACACATCGACCATCACGTGCAACTCCTCAGCGAGCTCGATCAGCTTCTTTCCCTCGTTGGTCAGCGGCGTGTTGCTGCCAAACGCGGTTCCCGAGAACGGGTTATCCTGCCAAGCGGGGATGATGTCGCGAACACCTAGGTCAGAAAAGTGGCGCAGATTTTCCGCCCTCCCTTCAAGCGGATCAGCCCCCTCAAGGCCGATGATCGCAGCGATCTGGTCGCCGTCACACGCAGCATGAAGCTCAGAAGCGCTGCGGACGGTGCGCATGCGCCTATCGCTCTCCACCGCCATCCGCTCGATCGTCGAGATCATCGCCTCGGCGCGTTCGCGCTCCTTGCCCGGGTGCTGCTCGCTCAACACAAAGCAGGCGAAGACCTGCGCGCAGGAGCCTGCTTTAACAAGCTGTGGAAGGCCAATGTGCCCTCCCTTTCCAGTGGCGAAGTCAAGCTCGCCATCGAGGACCTTCATCGCCGTATCGCAGTGGGTATCGAAGAATCTCATGTCGTCCCCCTTGGGCATAACAGCCCGTTTCAGGGGATCTTAATCGCTGAATGTCTTGATCACAACTGGGAAGCCGCTTCTTGGTCTAAGATGACTGTTACATCGGGATGCAGCTGCAGCACCGAAGCAGGGACTGCTTCAGTGATTGGCCCTTCGATGGCCCTCTTTGTCGGGATGGCTTTCGCCTTTCCCGAAGCGAGCAAAAGAATCTTTTTCGAACGCATGATCGTCTTGATCCCCATGGTGATGGCGTGTACAGGGACGTTTTTGATCCCGCCGAACCGCGGTGCTACACGGTTTCGCGTCGTGTCCGATAGCCGCACTAGCCCTACCGTCATTCCCCAATCCGTACCCGGCTCGTTGAACCCAATGTGACCGTTGGGCCCAATCCCAAGGACCTGCAGGTCTATCTTCCCATAACGGCTAAGATCTTCTTGGTAGCTTTTACACGCAGACTTCGCGTCCTTCGTACGTCCATCGGGGATATGTATATTCTCGTTTGTAGCGTTGACGTGATCGAACAGGTTCTCGCGCATGTAACGGTGATAGCTCTGAGGGTGGTCAGGTGAAAGGCCGTAGTACTCGTCTAGGTTAAACGTGACGACACGGGAGAAATCAAGGAGCCCCAACTTGTACATGTTCACCAGCTCCTCGTACATCATTGTCGGTGTATCGCCGGTGGGAAGTCCGAGTACAGACTCCGGTTTGGCGAGCACTTGATGCGCGACGATGCGCGCAGCTTCCCGACTCATTCCGCGATAGTCGTTCTTAATGATCACGCGCATAAGCTATTTGGCCCCCAATGATCGTGTAGTGCACGTTGAACCCCGCGTCGAAGATGACGAGATCGGCATCCTTCCCCACCTCGATACTTCCCTTGTGATCGGAGATCCCGAGCAACCGCGCCGGGGTTAGGCTTGCCGCCCGGATGGCTTCGGAAAGAGAGCAATCGGTAGAGTCCATGAATATCTTCACCGCTCTATCCATAGTTAGCGTGCTCCCGGCGAGCGTTCCATCAGCCAACCTCACGGTCGCATCCTTGACAAACACCTGCAAGCCACCCAGTTCATACTCACCGTCGGCGAGTCCAGCAGCACTGATCGCATCGGTGATCAGGCAAATTTGATCCGGTCCTTTGGCCTTGTATAACAGTTTCATCGCTCCGGGATGCACATGAATCCCATCGGCGACCAGCTCTACTGGCACATCGGACATAAGCGCCGCTCCGACCGCACCCGGAGCGCGATGGTGGAATTCCCTCATGGCGTTGAACATGTGAGTGAACAGCCCAATCCCGTCTTCAATTGCAGCGATGGCCTGATCGTAGGTCGCATCGGAGTGACCGAGGGATGGAACTGCCCCAATCTCCCGGATGTGGGAGATCAATTGGTTCGCTCCCGGGCGTTCTGGGGCCAACGTCATGATCTTGATGAACCGTTCATATCCATGAACCAATTCATCAAACTTATCTATGGAAGGATCGAGAATATAGTCTGGGTTCTGTGCCCCTTTTCTCACCTTGGAGATAAACGGCCCCTCGATATGCATACCGATGATTGCCGGATGATTCGCCTGCTTTACCCGGTCGATCGTGGACCTGATTCCGTTGATCGGCGCAGTGACCGTTGTCGGAAGAAAGCTAGTTGTCCCGTGCGACACGTAGAAATCAATGATCTTGCGGATCTCATCCGGTGAGGAGTCCTCGAAATTACGGCCCTCACCTCCGTTCACCTGCAAGTCGATGAAGCCTGGGGCGACGTAGAGGTCTGTGGCATCGATCACATCCACTGTGGAGGCGCTGGAACCGGCGATCTGCCCATCTTCAACCCACAAATCAGCGGTCTTCACTTCGCCTTTATCCGGTGGCACGATCGTTCCGCCACGTATCAGGAATCTTCTCACCATGTTCTTCGTGATACTATTCTCCGCTGCCAATGACATCCTCCACACATTCCTCCGGGATTACCAGAGAAGTTTTGTTATTCCTGCACAGGGCATGCCTCATTAAAGGACTACAATGGTTCGCATTTGCCTCGTAGTTTGTAGTCCTGCGTGCCCGATCCATCATACCGCGGCCTCTTGTCCGAATAGGGCAATCAGCGGCAGCTTAACACATGAGATAGATTCGGACCGACCATCCTTCTTGGAAGGCAGTAATCAGCAGTCAGGCATTGTCCTTAACAGAGCTACTTGAAACGAACGTTCGTTTTCTCTGGGAACTCCTTAAGCAAGCATTGTCATCAAGCAACCCTTCTTATTGAGCTGTATCCGCATCTGTAACATGGCGTCTAATGTATGTGTATATTCGCCCGGAGTGCAACTCACACTAAAACGTGGACTGCAAGGGCGCGTTTCACATGTATTATTCCCCTTGGATAGCTGGCATTAGATGTATATTCCCTGTTGGCACTGTTAAGCTCACCTCGTCCGATACCTCGTGAAGTTCACTAGGGTCATATTGCATTACGACCACATCTTTCTCCCTTATTGCTACGGTATACTCAACAACCGACCCAAGATACACTCTATCTTTGATTTGGCCTTTTAGTTCCGTCTTATCTTCAGGGAACATTCGGAAAGATTCCGGTCTGACAACAGCCAGGACATCGCTACTCTCTTGAAACGCCTCATTAGTACACGGCACCTCAAATTCTACACCTAAGATAGTGATATGAGCCTTATTTTCATGAATACGCGTAACTTTTCCAGGAAAGAGATTTACCTTACCAATGAATTGCGCTACAAATCTCTCTTTAGGATAACGATAAATTTCTTGTGGAGTCCCGACTTGCAGAATCATCCCTTGACTCATGACAACGATCCGATCAGACATACTCATAGCCTCCCCTTGGTCATGGGTGACATAAATAGCAGTAATGCCTAGCCTTTGCTGCAGTTTCCGTAATTCGTTTCTCATTATCACACGCAGTTTCGCATCCAAATTGGAAAGTGGTTCATCAAACAAGAGCACTCTCGGCTTAATAACAATTGCCCTAGCCAGGGCTACTCGTTGCTGCTGCCCTCCGGAGAGTTGGGATGGGCTTCTGTTACCGAAACCTTCTAAGCCGACCAATTTCAAGACTTCCGCAACTCTATCTTTGATATCTTTCTTCGGCACTTTGCGTTGTTTTAGACCGTACGCAACGTTATCGAAAACTGACATATGCGGGAAAAGGGCGTAATCTTGAAATACCATACCAAGATCCCTCTTGTTAGGTAACATATTACTTATTGGCTTGCCATCAACAAGAACTTCACCGGAATCTGCTGTCTCAAACCCCGCTATAATTCTGAGCGTCGTGGTTTTTCCACATCCCGATGGGCCTAGCAGTGTTACAAACTCCCCTCGCGATATATGTAATGAGATATCGTTTACTGCCTTGATTAAGGCCTTAGTAGCTGACACTGAGAATGTCTTACTTATATGATTTATACCAATATCAGCACCTACTGGTTCAACAGAGGACATAGGCACCTCCTTATCCACTGAACTGTATAACATACCCTTGATGGCTAATGGCAAAGCACATCAACGCCAACCTACAACCACAATTACTCACCATTTGCACTATAACTGACACTAGGAACCTTCTCAGAAGCACCACTTCAGTCACAACATTCGACTACTGATGGGAAAAGGTGGTTTTTTACTACACTCCGAGCATCGAACCTCCACTACTTCCTTGTCTCTTGCCGCCAATTCTTCGGAGGACAAGACTCGCAACTACGATAAACGCTAGTATCACACCACTAAGGATTACGACCCCGGCCGCTGCATTTCCCAGCCGCCCGATGGACAATTCATCCAGAATGAATACTGTATACACATATGCATGTGGTGACGCTAAATATACTACTGCACTAATGGCTGTCATTGACCGAATAAACGCGTATACCAAAGCAGCAAAAAAAGACGGTATGATAAGAGGTAGCGTTATCTTTCGGAAAGTTGTGCCGGTACTCGCACCCAAGTTTATCGATGCTTCATCGATTGAGGGGGAAAGTTGTTGTAGCATAGGAACGGCTGTTCTCATTCCTACTGGAGTATATCTATATACAAAATTGATGATTATGATAAGGGAGCTGCCAGTTAGAAGGATAGGAAGAGTATTATAGGAAAGAAGATAAGCAATACCAACAACAGTCCCTGGCAATGCGAACGGCAACATGGAGATAAACTCCATCGATTTCTTTCCAATGAATCTCCGTTTTGTTACCAAGAAGGCAATTACTATCCCTTGCACGGCAGCTAGGAGGCCTCCAATCAATGCCATTCTAGTTGTATCCTTTAGGTACCGCAGCCCTTGTCCCCAAGCAAATTTGAAGTGTACAAGGGAGAAAGAATTGTCGATTAGCCAGTTTTTCACAAAAGCACCAGCCATGGCTACGGTAAGAAGCATAGCAAGTAGGAGCGAAAATGCTAGGCAGATGCCAAAGTAAAGATGCCTCTCTGCTGTTGATGCACGCGGGAAAGAGCTCATCCCAGGTTTGCCGGTAACTGTAACGTATGATCTCCTTGCTATCACGTATCTTTGGATAGCGAAAGCTAGTATGCTCGGTATTAGTAACATAAGGGCCAGTGCAGCGCCCTTCTCCAAGTTATACATTCCTGTTATTTCAAGGTATGCTTGTACCGAAAGAATAGGGAACCTGCTTCCCGCAAGGAGTATCGGGTTCCCAAAGTCTGCAAGCGAGAACGCAAATATCAACAGAAAAGCGTTGGCAATTCCCGGCAGAGAAAGAGGCAGGGTAATTGTCGCAAAGGTTTTCCATCTTGAAGCTCCCAAGCTCAAGGCTGCGTCTTCCAGCCGCGGGTCCATCGCTGATAGCATGCCCTTAAGAGTCAGGTATGCTAAAGGGAAACTGCCAACAGTCTCCACGAGCAGCAACCCCTTGAAGCCAAATATCCGGAAGTTATCCATCCCCAAGATGCCCTTCGTAATTAATCCATTGTAGCCAAACAAGAGTATGACCCCCATCGCTAAGAGGAAGGGGGGAGAGAGCATGGGAATGGTCGCCATGAAATTGAAGTACCTCTTGCCAGCAACATTTGCACGCGTAACTGCATACGCGAAAATATAACCTATAACAACAGAGCTAAGGCCTACCCAAAAAGCCACTGTTGTACTGTTAAGGAATCCTTGCATGTAGATATGAGTGTCAACAATCTGTTTGATAATGTCAAATGTAAAATGCCCATTCGGAAAGAGAACTATATATAAAAGCCTGATTAAAGGGAAAACAACGAACAAAGCCAGTCCCGCCATTATTATAATAATAACGATAATTACTTGCGGCTCTAACAAAGATTTACGTCTGGCAAGCTTTAACACTACTCCTCCTCAAGGCACGACAAATGCATACCTGGAAGGGGTACCTCCCAGGTATGCATGAGCTAGATAATTCTCACTTCTGTAACACTTCTTTGGTCCAAGCAGCAACAATCTTATCTCTGTTTGCTCCAACCCAGTTGTTGTCATAGTTAATGACGTTAATCTCACTGGCCGGAGGCCAGCCTTCGGACAGAGCCGCGCCTATCCTAGTCGGCATGTGGTAGAATCCGGTTTTAGCCCACATGTTCTGGGCTTTCTCTGAGAGCATCCAGTCGATGAAGACCTTTGCTTCGTCGGGATGCTTAGCGCCCTTTATTAGTGCTAATCCTCCCACCTCGTATCCTGTCCCTTCTTTAGGGAAGGAAAGTACTAGGGGATTATGTTCGGCATAGATAAGATGAAGAATGTCCTGTGCAAAGATTATGCCCACAGCACACTCTCCCCGTCCAGCGGCAGCGCCCCCTGCTGAACCATGCTCGGTGTAAAGCTGAATGTTCTTATCAAGGTCTTTTAGATACTCGAAAGCATCATCCCATCCCATGATTTGAATCAAGGCCGCTACTGTAGTCATCGCTGTCCCCGAAGAACCCGGGTTAGGCATCTGAATATTATGCCTATATACAGGATTCAGCAGGTCAAACCAACTGGTGGGTGCTTTTACCCAAGGATGCTTAGCTAGGAAGTCCTTATTTGTGGCAAAACCAATTGTCCCAACGTATACCCCAGTCCAACGAGACTTTGCATCTTTGTACTTATCAGGTATGTACTGTGCTTGTGGAGAGACATAAGGCTCAAATAATCCCTCATCTGCTGCGGCTCCATAGCCACCCCAGCTGCCTCCAACCCAAACGTCAGCCTGTGGGTTAGCTTTCTCGGCCCTCAAGCGGTTTAATATGGTCCCTGTGGACTGCCTGATCCAATTCACTTGTATACCAGTGTCTTTCTGGAACGCGTCCATGAAGATCTTAGCTTCATCGGTTTCGTAACTGACGTATACTGTCACGGATTTTGCGGCAAACGTGATTGGAGCAAGAACTGTAAGCGCGATGAGAAGCACTGCTACTGCCAATAAACCTGTCCTTACACTACCTATTCTATGCACTGTAACCTCCTTTTTCTCCTTCGCGTAAATTTCTCTTTCTGAAGGCTATCATACAGCCTGAGTCTGCTACCCTATAGACTATCCGCTGATAGTTTTTCATCACCTCCTTTGCCGTACCCACGCAATCCCGAGCCCAATTGGACAGAATTCTTGGATCGTGCTAGTTTTATCGTAAAACGATAGCGATCTCCCCGATAACTTGATCTGCTGTATTCAGCAGGAGACCCATCCTGAAGGTATGTCAGTTGCTCAAAAAAAAGAATAGGAGCTCCTTCAGTAATATTAAGCAGGCTTGCCTCATGATCATTACTTGGTATTGCTTCTACAGTTCCTGTCGCTTCCCCAAGCAACAATCCGTAATCATCTTCTAGTGTCTTATATAGCGAATCATCTCGCAATCCGCGCTGCACTATATCAGGGCACAAACTGTGGCGAACATATGTAGTTTGCAAAACCAGAGGATCGTCGCCAATCAACCGCAATCGGTGTAGACGAACCAATTCTTCTTCAACGCGTATTCCCATTTTTTTAGCCACTTCACTGTCAGCAACAACCTGAAAGTCCAACACTCTTGACTCCAAAGGAGAGGATTGCTCTCTCACGATTTCAGTAAAACTGAGCAAGTGTCCTAACTGCTCTTGCACCCGATGTTGCACCACAAATGAGCCACGCCCTTGCTCCCTGACAAGAAGACCTTCGTTCACGAGTTCTGAAAGGGCGCGCCTTACCGTCATGCGGCTCACTCTATAACTCTCTATGAGCTCACGCTCGGAAGGAAATAGGCCCGTAGTATCGAACTTACCAACCGTGATTGAAGAGCGCAATATTCCCTTGAGTTGATAATAAAGCGGGATTGGGCTTTCTCGGTTTAGCTCCTCTGTGCCTCTCGCGATCAGAGATGTCATAACATCTGTATATTAGCACCTTAAGTCTTCTGTGTCAAGAGGGCGGTAAGGGTAGACCAGGCTTTCCTCCCGCGCTGCCGAAGGACCATCTAAAGGAAAGTGAGTTATTAAGTCCTAGAACCTGCTTTTTATTCTCTCACTGCGATCGCTTCAATCTCCAGCGGTGCGCCCTTTGGGAGTGTCTTCACCGCGATCGCGGCACGCGCCGGATACGGCTCGGTGAAGTACTCTTTGTATACCTCGTTCATCGCGGCAAAATCTGCCATGTCCGACAAGAAGACGGTCACTTTGACCACATTGCTCATCGATGCACCGGCCGCCGCGAGGACAGCGCGCACGTTCTGAAGCGAACGCGCAGTCGCCTTGGCGATATCACCTGTGATCAATTCACCATCGGGGCCCATCGGGAGCTGGCCGGAGACGAAGATGAGATCGCCAGCTCTTATCCCCTGCGAATACGGCCCCACTGCTGCCGGAGCATCTGAGGTCTTGATTCTACGTTTACCCATCCTAGATCACTCCCAGTTCTCTACCGACCTTGGCGAACTTCCCTAGAGCAAAATCGAGATCATCCTTTGAGTGGGCCGCGGAGAGCATGACTCTGATGCGCGCCTTCCCTTTCGGTACAGTTGGGAAAGCGATCGCCGTCGCGAAGATTTCCTCATCGAACAGGCGCTTGGAGAAGTCCCACGCGGTCTTCGCCTCACCGAGCATCACCGGGGTGATCGGCGTCTCGCTGTGCCCTGTGTCAAAGCCCAGGTTGTTCATCTCACTCTTGAAGTATTCAGCATTCTCCCACAGTTTTTTCACCGGGGCGTCCGTCTCTTGCAAGATGTCGACCGCTGCGATGCACGCCGCGACATCGGGTGGCGTCGCTGCGGATGAGAAGAGGAACGGGCGTGCGCGTTGGCGCAGGTACTCCACGAGCTCAGAGCTACCAGCAACGTATCCACCAACAACTCCGAACGCCTTGGACATCGTCCCCGCCTCGATATCCACCCGTCCGTGTAGTCCATAGTGATCGACGATCCCGCGGCCGTGGCTTCCCAAGACCCCTTCACCGTGTGCATCGTCGACCATAACTATCGCTCCGTATTGCTCAGCCGCCTCTACGATCCCAGGCAACGGCGCAAGGTCGCCGTCCATGGAGAAGACGCCGTCGGTAACAATTAGCTTCTTCGCTATGTCCTGGTTTTCCTTCAGCAGGGCGCGCAGCCCATCCACATCGCGGTGCGGGAAGATTGCACGCTTGGCCTTGGTCAGACGACAGCCGTCGATTATCGAGGCGTGGTTGAGCTCGTCGGTGAAGATGATGTCTTCCTTCCCCATCAGCAGCGGTATGGTCGCCAGGTTGGTGTTCAAACCCGACTGCACGGACAGCGCTGCCTCTGTCCCCTTGAACGCGGCGAGCTTTTTCTCAAGCTCGATGTGCAGGCTCATTGTTCCGGCGATCGAACGGACCGCTCCCGGCCCGACCCCGTAGCGATCGATCGCATCCTTCGCGGCTGTGCACAACCGCTTGTCGTTAGCAAAACCTAGGTAGTTGTTTGAGCACATGTTGAGGACTCGCTTGCCCTCGACGATTACCCAAGCGCCGACCGAGCTCTCGATCGTTCGAATCGTGTTGTACAGCCCTTGTTTGCGTAGATCTTCGAGCGTCTGCTCAATGAACGTGTACTTCCCCATCATTCACGCCTCCCTGAGGGTTGATAGGTAAATACTAAGCCAACAAGCGGCAAAATTCGAACCTAGAAACGGGGAACAGAAATTGGTAGCTTTTTCAAGTTAAGGGCTGACGGCTGAAAGATGGAGCCTCACGTACTGTTGAGGCTTCTCTCTGCTTGATCCAAGATGTGGCGCATGTCATCAAACTTGATCCTCTCCCGAGCCTCAGCATAGGGCAGCCACTCGGCCTGCGTGTGCTCGCGAGAGAGTACGGGCTTGCTGTATGCAGTACTTGCCAGGAAGTAGACATTTTCCTTGAACACTGGCCGCGTCCCACGATGGAAGTGGTATCTGCTCAGTTTGCGGAATCCTGAAATGTGATGAACATCAGCGATCCCCGTTTCTTCGCGTGTTTCCCGCAGAGCCGCATCCATCTCGTTCTCGCCAACCTCGATGTGCCCCTTGGGGAATCCCCAGTGGCTACCATAACGATGACGGAGGAGCAAGTACTTCCTCACTCCCCCGTCCATCGAGTAGAGAACGAATCCAGCCGAACGTTCGTCCGGTTCCTCGCTGCGCCCTTGTTCAATGGGCTCCTCTTCAGCTGATGTCGATTTCTCGGTCATTTGTATCGAATATGCGTGGATTGAGCCCAAGGCTGCGCAGCTCTCGCACGAGGACACGGAACGATTCCGGAAGGCCCGGTTTCGGGAACTCCTCGCCTTTGAGAATCGCCTTGTATAGCTGAATGCGCCCGCGTGTATCATCGGACTTGACCGTGAGCATCTCTTGCAGCAGCGCAGATGCGCCGTAGGCTTCCAGAGCCCACACCTCCATCTCGCCCAGCCGCTGCCCACCAAATTGAGCCTTGCCTCCCAGGGGCTGCTGCGTGATCAGGGCGTATGGCCCGGTGGAGCGCGCGTGGATCTTCTCATCGGCGATGTGCTCGAGCTTGAGGATGTACATCACACCAACGGTAATCGGTCGGTCGATTGGCCGCCCGGTGCGGCCATCGCGTACAACGATCTTCCCATCGTAGTTGTCGCCTTCTGCCAAGCCTGCTTTCTCGCGCACGTCGTGCAGCTCATCCAGGATCTCGTCCTCTTGTGCACCATCGAAGACGGGCGTTGCCATGTACTCGCCCTTCAACTGCGCAAGCCACCCGAGGTTTGCCTCGAGGACCTGTCCCAGGTTCATGCGCGAGGGGACTCCCATCGGGTTAAGAACAACATCCAGCGGCGTTCCATCGGGGAGGAAAGGCATGTCCTCCACCGGGCGAATAGTTGAGATGCACCCCTTGTTCCCATGACGGCCGGCGAGTTTGTCTCCCACGGAGATCTTCTTGCGCTGAGCAACGAAAACCTTCACTAGTTCATTCACACCAGCGTCGAGCTCATCGCCCTGATCGCGGGAGAACCGCTTGACGCGGATCACTTTCGCTGTGCCGGAGACTGGGACCATGCGTAGCGACGTGTTCTTTACATTCCGCGCGCGTTCGCCAAAAATCGAGCGGAAGATCTTCTCCTCCGGAGTTGGCTCAGATTCGCCCTTGGGGGTGATCTTTCCGACGAGAATATCGCCAGTGCGCACAACCGTGCCTACACGGACGACGCCTTTCTCATCGAGATTCTTCAGGTCTTCCTTGGAGATGTTCGGAATGTCAGCGGTGATCTCCTCCGGCCCAAGTTTGGTCTCCTCTGCCTTTACCTCGAACTCCTCGATGTGTAAGGAGTCAAGCAAGTCTTCACGTACGATGCGCTCGCTGATGACGATGGCGTCCTCGTAGTTGTACCCCTCAAACGGAAGTATGCCCACGAGGAGGTTGCGCCCCAGGGCAAGCTCACCATGATCGCTCGACGGCCCGTCGGCGATGAGGTCACCCTTCCTCACCTTGTCCCCCTCGCTCACCACAGGCCGATGGTAGAGGACCGTGTCCTGATTTGAACGCTCGAAGTTCATCAGCGCGTACTCGTGCTTCTTGCGTCCCTTCTGCACAACAACGTGACGTGCGTCAACTTCCTTCACCGTGCCGCCCTCATCGGCAAGGAGAAGCATCCCCGAGTTCATCGCTGCCTGCCGTTCGAGGCCTGTCCCTACGTACGGCGCTTCGGGCCGCAAGAGTGGGACAGACTGACGCTGCATGTTCGCCCCCATCAGGGCGCGGTTGGAGTCATCATGCTCAAGAAACGGGATCAATGCTGCGGATACGCCTACGAGCGCTTTTGGCGATATGCCGACGAAGTCCACCTCTCCCGGGGAGGCAAGGTACATATCCTCGTGTCCTGTGCGCACCTCGACTCTCTCCCCGAGGAGACGGCCGTCTTTGCCGATCGGGGTAGTAGCCGGCGCGATCTTGTAGTTCTCCTCTTCGTCGGCCATCAGATAGGCGATCTCCTTGGTAGCCTTTCCCTTCACCACTTTTCGATACGGGGCTACGAGGAAACCGTGTTCGTTTACCTTGGCGTAGCAGGCAAGAGAAGTGATCAGACCGATGTTCTGCCCTTCTGGTGTCTCGATGGGGCAGATGCGGGAGTAGTGAGATGCGTGTACATCGCGCACCTCGATCTTCGCGCGCCGCTTGGTAAGCCCACCACCTAGAGCGCTCATCCGCCGCTTGTGGGTGATTTCGGTGAGCGGATTCGTCTGCTCAAGAAACTGTGAGAAACGGCCGGTATAGAAGAGCTGATTGATTGCCCCTTGCACCGTGCGCGTGGAAATAATGCGCCGGATCGTGTCCTTCTCATCGAGCGCATACTTGGAGAGCTTATCGCGTGCAATGCGTGCCATGCGGACAAGGCCAGTGCGCAACGCATTCTCCGCTAGCTCGCCGGGAAGCTTCACACGCTTGTTCGCCAAATGGTCCTTCTCATCTATCAGCACAGGATTTCCTGGAACCTGGAGGAGGTACCTGATCGTGCGCACAATGTCCGCCACATATAGTGCCTTTTGTTGCAGCTCGATTCCCAACTTGCGATTGACCTTGAACCTACCCACCGTGGAGAGGTGATAGCTCGCCGGGTGGAAGTACAGGTTCTCCAGGTACTCTCCCATCTGGGCGACTGAGGCACGGTCGGAAGGCCGCAGACGACGATACACAGCGCGTAGTGCGTCCTCCTGAGTGTCTATCTGGTCATCCTCAAGTGTCTTCTGAATATAGGGATCAACGAACTTTATCGAGTCCAGTCCAGCAGCAGCCAATCGCTCGATATGCTCTTCCTGCATCTGCTCTCCGCCTGCGAGAAGGAGCTTATCTGCCACTTGCACCGGCACGGCAGCGCGCCTGCCAATGTGCAAAGCGAGCCTCTCGGCAGTAACAGGTGATACCTCGTAGTTATAGTAAGAACGGATCCTCTTCTCATCTAACCCGAGGGCTTTAAGGAGAACGGTTGCCAGAACCTTGCCCTTACGATCGATGTTGGCCTGTAGGTTCCCCCTCTTGGTGTCAAGGATGATCTCCAGCCACGCCCCTAACTCGGGAAGGATATGCCCCTTGAACTTATCCTTGTCTTCTCGGGTGAAGTAGACCCCAGGAGAGCGCGTGAGCTCGTTCACCAATGCGTTTTCCGACCCGTTGATGATCAGCGTCCCTCTGCTTGTCATCATGGGAAAGTCGCCGATGTAAAGCTCCGTCTCCTGAATGACTTTTCCCTCTTGCGAGAGTCTCGCGGTTACCCGCAGCGGCTTCGAGTACGTGAGGTCCTTGTCCTTACACTCCGACTCCGTGTTCCTGGGTTCTCCCAAGTAGGGATCGACGAGTTCCAGGAGGAGCCCGTCCTTCCCGTGTCCCTCAATTGGTGAGATGTCGGCGAAGGCGCGTACAATTCCCTGGTCAACGAATCTGCGAAACGATTCTTTTATATCTTGCAGCAGATCAGGTGGGGGGAGGATTTCATCTATTCGTCCGTAGGACCTGCGCTCTCGATAGTTCATCATCATCCTCCATAAAGAACGTTCTGCCCTAAGGCAAGAGCCTTAAGGCAGACCGTAACAGAAAACTATAGTGAAACGTCGAATCTACTGCTGAAGTTCGACATCGGCTCCCGCGTCCTCAAGCTTTTCTTTGAGGGCCGCTGCTTCGTCCGCACCGACGTTTTCTTTGATCGTAGCAGGGAGATTGTCGACAAGCTCCTTGCATTCCTTGAGTCCCTTGCCGGTGATCTCTTTGATCACCTTGATGACCTGAATTTTCTTCTGGCCAGGACTGGTGAGGACTACCTTGTACGACTCAGCAGCGGCTTCGCCGCCCTCGCCGCCCTCGCCAGGGGCCACAGCCACAGCGACCGGAGCGGCCATTGCAGCAGAGACATTAAATCGTTCCTCAATCATCTCTACCAGATCGGCCAGGTCCTTCACGGCCATATTCTCGATCTCTTGAAGGATCTCCTCTTTACCCATTATTACTCCTCCTTATCCTGTTGTTCACGTTGTTTCTTGACCTCGCCCAGCAGTATCGCCAGCTCCCTGATTTTCCCGCTCAGCATAACCGCCAAGGCGCGCATCGGGCTCTGCAAGAGCATCGCCAACTTCGCTAGCAGTTCTTCCCGAGAGAGGAGCGTTGCATATCGCTTGACCTCATCTTCCTGTACAAGTATGCCCTCGAACAGGCCGCCCTTCAGTTGGTACTTGTTGGTGTACTCCTTGCGGCAATCCTCGGACAGCTTGAATGTCAATACGGGATCATCGTAGCCGACCGCAATTCCGACCGGCCCCGCAAATAGATCCGCAAACCCTTCGGCAAGGCCCGCATCATTAGCGGCAATCCGAGCCAACGTATCCTTCACTATGCGGTACTCCAACCCTTCCTTAGTGAACCTCTCGCGGAGGGCCACCATTTCGTTGGCCGTGAGCCCACGGTAGTCAGCGAGGACCAACGATGCCGCCTTTTGAAACACCTCTTTAAGGCGAGCGACTTCCTCTATCTTTGCTTGCGTCGGCATCTCTTGCTCCTAGTCCATTTGCTCTGCTATTTCTGTCACCTCGCTGAGATCGAGGACAATCCCCGGCCCCATGGTCGAAGAGATAGCAACTTTCTTGATAAACCGCCCTTTGACGCCCTCTTCCGGCTGATGTTCAACTATACTCTTAATCATACTGACTAAGTTTTCCTTAAGTGCACTAGCATCAAAGGAAGCTTTCCCGAAGCTTGTGTGAATGGTCCCATGACGGTCGCTACGGAATTCCACTAATCCCTTCTTTAGATCAGCGATTACACCGCTAATGTTCTTAGTCACGGTTCCGGCCTTCGGGCTGGGCATCAATCCCCGCGGACCCAGTACCTTGCCGAGTTTCCCTACCACGGACATCATGTCAGGAGTGGCGACGACCTTATCGAAGTCTAGCCAACCATCTCTGATCTTCGCTGCAAGGTCATCCCCGCCAACGTAATCCGCACCGGCTGCCTCCGCGTCAGATGCGCCCGCACCCTTTGCAAACGCCAGGATACGGATCGTCTTGCCGGTTCCATGCGGCAGTGCGCACGTGCCGCGCACGATGACACTGCTCGCTTTGATCCCCAGGTTCATCGAGACCTCGGCCGTCTCGTCAAACGATGACGTAGCCCCTGCTTTCATTTTCTCGATTGCCTCATCCAAGCTATACGTTCGTTCCGGCTCAAGGAGTGCCATCGCACTCTGATAGCGCTTACCATGTTTCACGACTCGACCACCTCAACTCCCATGTTTCGCGCCGTCCCTTTGATGATTTCGATCGCGGAGTCCATCTTATAGGTATTCAAATCGGGAAGTTTTCGTTCAGCGATTCGTCTCACCTGTTCAGTCGTAATCTTGGCGACCTTGGTGCGGTTCGGCTCAGGAGACCCAGATTTTATCCCAGCAGCCATCTTAATCAACTCCGCGGCGGGAGGCTGCTTGAGGATAAACGAGAAGCTCCGATCTATGTACACCGAGATGACAACAGGGATGATCACTCCAGGAGTCTCGCCCTTGGTGGCATCGTTGAACTTCTTGCAGAAGTCCATGATGTTCAGCTTGTGCTCACCCAACGCAGGGCCGACCGGCGGTGCTGGTGTCGCCTGTCCTGCCGGAATCTGCAAGTTTATCTTAGCAATTGCATTCTTCTTTGCCATCCTACCTCCTACCTTCCAAGCTACAGCTTCTCAATTCCATCAAAACCAAGGCGAACCGGGGTCTCGCGCCCGAAGATCTTGACCATTACTGTCACTTCTTCGGAATCCTTATCGATCTCCTTCACCTCACCTGTGAAGTCAGCAAACGGTCCTTCCACGATCTCCACCACTTCGCCAACCGAGAAATCGACCTCGATCTTCGGCTCGCTCGCACCAGCGGTGGCAGCGGTCGGAATCTCCAGCAATCCTGCTTTGCGCCTGATCAGCTTCATCTCGGGCCCCTCAATCGGGACAGGCTTGAAGCGCGACCCAACGTAGCGCACCGCGCCTCTTAAGCCGTCAATCAAGGCCATCATCTCTTCGATCTCCAAGCCCATGCGGCCAAAGACGTACCCCGGGAAGAGGCGACGTTTCTCGATTCGCTGAATTGTGACCACGCGCTTGTCTTTGTACTCCTTCACCTTAAGCAAGCCAGAGGCACGACTGACGATGGTATCTTCCACCTCAATAACATCGCCCTCCTTCAGGTTCATCCCCTTACGGACCTTTCCCAGGTACTTCTCCGGGATCAGACGTGTCTTCGTCTTTCCGTCAGCGTACTCGAACGTTATCCTGCGCAGCTTCTCTCGCAGGACAATCTTCCCCTTGTTCGTCACAACGTATTTCTCATCGGCGTCGATGGTAAGCGGAACGCCGTTTCTTATCTTCTCACCGACGCGGATATCCCGCCTGATACGCTTATCACCGGGAATGAGGTACTCTTCCTCGTTCCGGTTCGTCATCTCGACGATAACCCGCTGCAGAGGTTCAACCTCCACCACGTGAGCATCTGCCTCTATGTGGCGAATCGGCTTGCGAGCAACGGTATCTCCACGCGTAATTCGCTCATTGGGCTTGGCCACCAAGTCATACTCATACGGTATGCGATACTCCGTCCCTGCCCCATGACGACTGCGCGAGGTGATAACCTCCTCCACAGGGACAAGGAAAAACGTCTCCTCCCCCTCCACATGGAACAGATCGACATGGCGTTCAAGGCCACGTTTTCTGACTCGCTCATTGAGGTCTTCCTTAACCTTCAATTCCGAGCCAGCATAGGTCTGGATCGCATACCACTTCTTCATCTGCATACTAGATCTGGATGAAGACCCTTAGGAGCCCCTGCACGATGGTATCCACTCCCCATATGTAGATCGTCAATATAGTAACGACCAACAGGATCAATCCTGTTAGGGTGATGACCTCGGCACGGGAGGGCCAGGTAACACGGGCGACCTCTCCGCGGACTCCTTTGAAGAAGTTCGACATCTTCTCAAACATCCACGTCTCCTTTTCCTCGATAACTGGTGGCAGGCCCGGGAGGAATCGAACCCCCAGCCTTCCGATTTGGAGTCGGACGCTCTGCCAATTGCGCTACGGGCCTATGGAGGCCTAATCTTCTAGACCTCTTTGTGAGTGGTGTGCGTGTGACACCACTTACAGTACTTGTTGAGGCTCAACTTCTCGCGGACATTCCGCTTGTTGCGCTTCGTATGATAGTTTCGATGTCCGCATTCGGTGCACGCAAGCGCAACGTTGATCACCGTCTCGCCTTTCTTAGCCATTTATCTGTCCTTACTACTCGATGATCTTAGTTACGACGCCGGCGCCGACCGTTCGCCCACCCTCACGGATGGCGAAGCGGAGCCCTTCTTCCATGGCAACGTGATTGATCAGCGAACCGATGATCTTGACGTTGTCACCAGGCATGACCATCTCCACTCCCTCGGGGAGTTCGACGACACCCGTGACGTCGGTCGTGCGGAAGAAGAACTGCGGCTTGTATCCCGTGAAGAACGGGGTATGCCTCCCGCCTTCATCCTTGGTCAGAATGTAGACCTCTCCCTCGAACTTAGTATGAGGGGTGATCGTTTTCGGAGCCGCAATTACCTGCCCACGCTCGATCTCATCCTTCTCGATACCGCGGAGGAGGATACCCACGTTGTCACCAGCGATGGCGTAGTCGAGCGTCTTGTTGAACATCTCTAGGCTGGTGGCGACGGTCTTTTGGATCTTCTCATGCAGCCCGACGATCTCCACGTCCATTCCTGGCGTGATCTTTCCGCGCGAGACACGACCGGTAGCGACCGTACCGCGTCCCTTGATGGAGAAGATGTCCTCAATCGGCATCAGGAAAGGTTTGTCTTCCTCACGATCAGGAAGCGGGATGTAAGAATCGACCGCATCCATCAGTTCGATGATCGACTTGCACTCTTCCGACTGCCAGTCATCGCTGTTCATCGCCGCTAGCGCCGATCCACGGATAATGGGGATCTCGTCGCCAGGGAACTCGTACTCGGAAAGAAGATCTCGGATTTCCATCTCCACAAGATCGATCAACTCAGGGTCGTCTACCTGATCAATCTTGTTCAGGTAGACAACGATCGCAGGAACGTTCACCTGGCGGGCAAGGAGGACGTGTTCGCGCGTCTGCGGCATTGGTCCATCCGAAGCAGCGACGACGAGGATCGCACCGTCCATCTGTGCTGCACCGGTAATCATGTTCTTGATATAGTCAGCGTGTCCCGGACAGTCGATGTGCGCGTAGTGCCGGTTAGCCGTCTCGTACTCCACGTGCCGCACGTTGATCGTAATACCGCGTGCCTTCTCCTCGGGAGCATTGTCGATATCCTCGAACGCCATCGCCTTGGCATGCCCTTGCGCGGCAAGGACCTTAGTGATCGCTGAGGTCAGCGTCGTCTTACCGTGATCGATGTGTCCGATCGTACCAATGTTCAAGTGAGGCTTGTTCCTCACAAAATGTTCCTTTGCCATCCCAAAACCTCCTTAAGCTTGTTGGCGTGACTTTCCGGAAGTGCGAATCTTCCTTCTCACAAGAGCCCGCGATCGGAGTCGAACCGATGACCTCCCCCTTACCAAGGGGGTGCTCTACCTCCTGAGCTACACGGGCGTAAAACCGCCCAGAAATCCGCCACAGTGTAACCGCAACCCCCAAGGATTGCCAAGTGGAGGGGGAGGGATTCGAACCCCCGTAGGCGTCGCCAACGGATTTACAGTCCGCCCCGTTTGGCCACTTCGGTACCCCTCCAACAAAACACAGAGCCAGCGGCCAGAATCGAACTGGCAACCTATTGATTACAAATCAATTGCTCTGCCAATTGAGCTACGCTGGCACGCTATGCCGATCAATAGCAGATTGTACAAGAGGAGATTTAGGGTGTCAAGCAAGAGAGCTATCACATGCGGGGTGAGCACAAGGCCCGGACTCCGTCTTCAGCGGCCGTGCGGTCAAGTTGATGGCTCGACTAACGGCTTATCGTAGTATAAACTATCACCACCATGTCTTCTTCATCACGCATGCATAAGGACGAGTTCTACACCAAGATCGGCCCGCTGGATATAGACCATCTGAAGAAGCTGCTTTGGGAGATCTACTGGCGCGGGGGCAAGGATTTGCGCGGGCGGATCGAGGCTTTGCTAGACCCAGAAAAATCGAAGAAACGAACCGAAGAGCTTCCTGATGGGGATGAGACTTTGCAAGATGTCCTCGCATTCGTGGCCCTGGCTCGTTCCGGTGCGTACATGGGGGGAACCCGCGAGGTGTCTCGTAGTGAGAGATCAAAGTGGCGTGTCACCTTCCGCAAGCTCTTCAAAGAGAGCGCTTTGCTCCTAACGCATACAGATATGGAGTACGGCGCACCCGCGATGGAAGAGTTGATCGATCTAGCCTGCGAAACAAAAGATGTCATGTACTTCCACTCCGAGGATCCAGTGGCCGCGATGCGGATAGTAATATCAGAGCAAGCGCAGCTCTTGTGGAGAACCTACCTAGCACATGGAGGATTTCCTTCCTTCGCTAAGCGTGCAGCATATCAGTTTATCCGCTGGGAGAATCCCTATGGCTGGACTGTCTACGGCGAAGGGTGGGTGAAAGAGCACGAAACAACACTGACTTCGGTCTTGGCTCAGATGCTGAAGGGGCATGATGCCTGGGTGGAGTTCACGGATTCCTATCTAGCGGCGCTCGATCACGCTGCACCTGCCACTGCGCCGGCCAAAGGGAAGAAGAAGCCATCGCAATGGGACAACAGGAAGAAGGAGTTGGCACGAGAAAAGCGCGCAGTGAACCTTGCCGAGTGGAACGGCTTATCTTAGAGCGATTGCAAGGGACCGATGCCGAGGACCGATTACACCAACTAGTACATCATCCCGCCTTCAAAGGGGTACAGGGCACGTTCCTACAGGCAAAGCTCGCACACCGTCAAGGAAATCAACAGCGCGCGCAAGAGTTGCTGAAAAGGTGCCTGCAGTCTTGGCCCGGGTATCGTCCTTTCCTCGCACTTGCCGATGAGATCGGTCTGGATGTCACGGGCCGTTGACCGTATAAAGTGAGAGCGTTAGTGTAAGTAGCGGTGGAAGATGCGAGGCTGGACATGAGGCACCGCCCTTATGGATACGGAAGCAAAAGTCGAGGAGAACCGTGTAATGGGAATTGTTCACATAAATCGAAAAGGTGACAGTTACTACCTGCATCAAGGGGTCACGAAGAGAGGGAACCCCAAGTACTACTTCTAGCGAAGATAAGGAAGGTACTTTGGTGGACGCCCTCCTCTGTGTCTACTCGCTCTGCCTGCGCCAGTAACTTCGCTACTTCTTTTCGCAACCACTCCTCATCTTGGTTCTGATCCAACGACGCATTCCCCGCTACCTTCCTCCCGTCCAACGCCACTCGCCCCACCTTCACTAACCCCGCCTCTTGGCACAACCCCAGCACCTCGACAAATAGCTCCTCCAACGCTGCCAGATGATCCTTGCGGAAGTCAGAGATCGTTCTAAAGTCCGGCTGCTGGTTCGCCGTCAGGTACCTCAACGCTACATCGTTCTCACATCCTGCTGCCAGCTTGCGTGAACTCGTTACTCCTACGCTATGCCCGTATACCAATACCTTTACCAGCATCCGTGGATGGTATGCCGGATGTCCCCACCCGTCCCTGCGGTAGCCTTCGTAAAACCCATCAAGCTGACCACGACGGTCAAGTAGGTCTACTGTCTCCCCCACAAACCGTGCCAGACTGTCATCCCGTACCCACTCCACTATCGATGCCGGAAGTAGATACAGCTGCTGCTCATCATATGGTAGAAATTTGTATGCCATCACATGTACCCCCAACTCCATCAGTTGAAGATAGTATATTTATCTGGTACTAGAGGGGTAAGCCGGTTTGTCGGATAGGCTCGTAAGGCCCGATTTGTACTAGTGTTGGCATAGTCTTCTCTCAGCCATCGCATCCCACGAAACATGCCGACGGCTGCCAGGCCAAGTGCCAGCCACAGGAAAATAGGAGAGAATAATATCGCGCCAACGATAAGCATCACAATAAAGACTGCGGTGACCGCGCTTCCCACCAGACTGAACAGTAGACCGAAAGCCGAACCGACAGCGCCTAAAATCACGCCAATCACCCCCAGAATGAACCAGATTATCATCTTGTCACCTGATCCATTCAAACACGTGATTTATTCCTTACGGTTGCTCCCTGCGCCACATTCAGCGACTCAGAATATTCGACGGTTTCAATGTTGCAGCCAGGGCCAATCACAACAGTTTTGCCCCGCACAGTTAGAGCGGTCGTGTCCTCGAGGGTGATTTCGTCTCCTTCGACCTGTGTCGTGTGCAACTCTGCCACTCCTCCGCCGGTGAATAGCTTAATTAGACCATCAAGAAAGATACCCTTCTCTTTCCACCCACCGCGCGTCACTTCGATCTTCTCTCCTCCGATCTCGCGCACCTCACAGTGACCCCCAAGTTTGATCTCTACGCGATCAGCGGAGAGAAGCCCAGCAATCTTGAATCCGCCGCTTGCCTTGAAAATCTCTGCTTCTACATCACCCTCGGCTCGCAGGTGCCCACTAATCTTGATGTACTCCGAGCTGATCCCGCTACCCGCCTTGAACGTACCCGAGCACTTCAGTTCCTTAACCTTTACCCTCCCGTCGACTCGCGCACTCCCGCTGATTTTCATCTCTTCGGCAATGACGTCCTGCGAGAATACCGCGCTTCCCGAAGCAGCAATAATGCTTGCCTCGACCTTGCCTTGGATCTTGCCCGCTCCTGATATCTTGATCTCCTCTGCTGAGAGATCGCCCGTTACCTTCCCAGCGCCGGAGATGGAGACACGATCGTAGGTCCCGCCATTGATTATTCCTGCCCCGGAGATGCTCGCCGAATTCTGCTTCTCGCTCATTTCTCCTCCTCTTCCTTCGTGGGTTCACTCCCCTTAGCCAGAT
This sequence comes from Candidatus Bipolaricaulota bacterium, assembly GCA_027007005.1. Lineage (GTDB taxonomy): Bacteria > Bipolaricaulota > Bipolaricaulia > UBA7950 > UBA9294 > M55B144. Next base: position 28,604 of record JALTFO010000003.1, read on the forward strand.
CTAGTTTGATCCGTTCTAGAAGCATCTGAAGATCCACCGACTGCACAACCTCGGTCTCGGGATCAAACATTGCTTCCGGCGCAGATATCGTAGCAAGGCTGATCTCCGCTGAGATCCCCGCCGCAGCAAGGCGCTTTCGAAGCAGGTACAACATAAGCCTCTCCTGACGAATTCTATCGATCAATCCAAGGCCCATGGCTCTATCGAGCGTTTGCTTCGCCAGATCGATCTCCTCCTTCCTGGCCTTTCGCTCCAGTTGACGGAGAGCGCCGACACACAGTGTTTCCTTCAACGAGAGCGCGGATTGATCATCGCCCAGATGGCAGGCCCTAATTACTTCGTCATCGAGCCAACCAAGTTTTCGAAGCTTTGAGAATGCCACCTCCAACTTGTCGTTGACGCGGGCCGTGATCAGATCGGCAAGATCATCGAGCGGATGAGTCTCCTTCATCTCCACGATCCGCTTAATACGCGAAACTATCTTTTCTTGCGGGAAGAACGTCTCTTGCCCCGTGAATGTTGCGCGACGAATGAACCAACTTTCGGGAATCAACCCCTTCCTCTTCCAGCGATAGAGCTGCCCATAGGAGATACCGAGCTTCTCCAGGACATCCTTTTTCGAGATCAGTTTCTCTTCATCCATTAGCGCCTCCTCGCGCGTCATAACAACACACTGTTATGCACACCCGCTGCAGGTAGATTTCTTTGCCAAACATGTGGAAGAGGGAACACTGCGTTTGGCTCTCTTCTCTTGTTGCTTCTCAATTCGCAATATGCTGTTTATTTCGCTATATTGCACGAGTTCACTGTATTTTAGCTTCGCTAGTTTCTCCATTTCGTAGGTCGAAGTGTACATTTACGCCACCTCCCAAGGGGCTCATCATAACAGCAGTATAACATAACACTGTTACGTTATCAACTCCCTGGGAAACATTCTCGTTCTTCCGCTGCCTATTTATGTTTTCGTCATCATCCAGGTCTACTGACTGCCTCCCCGGCCCTTCGATCATGCCAGCACAGTCCCGGCTCTGCACAAAATGCCACATCACCTCAAGTGTGCCGTGTAGCGTTGCCCTGTGCCAAGGCATGTGTTCGTCGTACAATGGGAGCGTCTTCGTTGATCATGGCGGAGAATCAATTGATCACGACACTTGGAGGTAGTATGTCCACAAAGAAACGCCGCTTGTTGAGCTCACATGATTTATACCTGTTTCATCTGATCTCGCAACCACAGATCTCTCCACGCGGAGACCTGGCTGTCTACTGCGAGCATTCAGTCAATGAGAAGACGGAGAAGAAGTACTCGCATTTGTGGGCGGTACCGCTCCCCGATGGCGAGCCGCGTCAAATCACATACGGTAAGCAAGCCGATACCAACCCACGCTTTTCGCCCGATGGTAAGATAATCGCGTTCCTCTCAAACCGTGAGGACGAGAAGCAAGCGCAGATTTATCTCTTGCCCACCGATTGGGGTGAAGCGCGGAGACTAACAGATCTCAAGGGTGAGATTGAGCAGTTTACCTGGTCACCCGACGGCGCACATCTATTGCTGCAGTTCCGCGCCAAGGACCCCGAACAGATCGAACGGGAGAAGGACGAGGAGAAGAAGAAGCTGGGTGTCGTCTGCCGCGAGATCGACCGTGTCTTCTACAAAGAGGACGGGGTAGGGTACTTGCCGCACGAGCGGCGACACTTGCTAGTTATCGATGTAGAGCATGGTGAGGTACGCCAGCTCACAGAGGGCCATGTGTTCGATGAATGGGACCCCGCATGGTCGCCTGATGGGAAAGAGATTGTCTTCTGCTCCAACCACATGGACGATCCTGACCTCGATCCGGATGCAATTGATCTGTTCTTAATACCCGTCAGCGGGGGTAAGATAAAGCGTCTTCCTTCCCCGGTTGGACCGAAGTCCAACCCGTCTTTCTCACCCGATGGGAGTAGCATTGCTTACTACGGCCACGAGGGGCGTGCAGAAGGATGGAAAAACACGCGCCTGTGGGTTGTTCCAGCAAATGGCAAGGGCGAGGCGCGATGCATTACGTGTGAGTACGACTTTGATGTATCTTCGTGGACGATCAACGATATGGGAAGCCTGCCGCAAGTTGCTCCCACATGGTCGAAAGATGGGAAAGAGATCTATTTTCAGGTTGCATATCATGGAAACACCGTGCTCAAGCGGGCCAGTCTCAATGGTGATGTTAGCGACGTGATCAGCCGGGACGGTGTTGTTGGCGTGTTCTCGTTTGATCAGAAGCAGGAGCAGCTCGTCTACTTCCACGGCGACATGAAGGATCCAGGGCAGGTCTTCCTGCACGACATGGCAACAGAAGGTGATCAGCAGCTTACACGTGTCAACGCCGAGCTTCTTGAAGAGATCGATCTTGGTCAGATTGAGGAAGTCTGGTTTAAGGGGGCGGCGGAAAACGATCTACAGGGATGGATCATCACTCCGCCGGGATTTGACCCCTCGAAGAAGTATCCATCGGTCCTGGAAGTCCACGGCGGCCCGCGCGTGCAGTACGGGAACTTCTTCATGCACGAGTTCTACTACCTTGCTTCCCAGGGCTACGTTGTCTACTTCTGTAATCCCCGTGGGGGACAGGGCTACGGTGAAGAACACTCCAAGGCGATCTGGAACGATTGGGGTGGTGCGGACTACGCTGACTTGATGGCATGGGTGGATTACGTTGCCAAGCGACCGTACATCGATACAGAACGGATGGGTGTCACTGGAGGGAGCTACGGCGGCTACATGACAAACTGGATCATCGGTCACACCGATAGCTTTGCTGCCGCTGTGACGCAGAGAAGCGTGAGCAATCTGATCAGCATGTATGGATCGAGCGACTTTAACTGGGCCTTTCAGGAGGAGTTTGGAAACGTCCCGCCGTGGGAGGATGTGGAGAACTACTGGCGTCAATCGCCGATCAAGTACATTGGCAACGCGGTGACGCCGACTCTGGTCATCCACAGTGAGAACGACATGCGCTGTCCGATCGAACAGGGAGAGCAGGTCTTCGTTGCACTGAAGCGACTTGGTGTTGACACGAAAATGGTACGTTTCCCGGATGAACCGCACGGCCTTTCACGCGGTGGGCGAACCGATCGGCGCATCGCGCGACTGGAGCATATGAGCGGCTGGTTCGAGCGTTATTTGAAGGGGTAGGATGCGTGTGGTTTAGATGAAGAAGACAGGCCGCTCCACGTTCAGAAAGCCTCCTGCCGTGGGGCAGCCTATTCTTTCTTACTTGTTCTCTTCGCGGTTTAGGTACTGCAGAACCGCATCTACGACCAGGTAGTTGATTGAGCGATCTCTCTTCTCGGCAAGTTTGATCAGTCGCTCCACTGGCTTTTCCGCCATCTTCTTCTGCGGAATGTAGATCGACAGCTTGTCTGTGACAGTTTGCTTGGTCATATGTATTCACCCCCCGTGGATTTCCATCTTTACGGCGCAATTCTAGCCCCTCAGTGTGAACGATTTGTGAAGGGCGGGTGAATCTGCGGTGAAACAAGTCAATCCATTGACGCCATACAAGTAATGGAGTACAAGAAGGACACAATGAACGAGCAGATGAAGATCAAGGTTCTTGGCTTGGCGGGGAGCCCGAGGCGAGATGGAAATACGGACAGGCTCCTTGATGCGTTCCTGGCGGGAGCGAGGAATACTGGAGCCGAGACTAAAGCCCTGCAAATCTCTGCACTGCAGATTGCCCCCTGCGATGACTGTGACGGATGCTCGTTGGATGGGAAGTGTATTGTTGAAGATGACTACCAAGAAGTAAGCGAACAGATTATCGCTGCCGATGTTGTTGTCTTGTCCACTCCGCTATACTTCTCGGGCCTTCCTGCGCAAGTTAAGTGTCTTGTTGATCGTTCTCAGTGCCAATGGGTGCGCAAGTACCGTCTGCATACGCCACTGCCTGTGTCACATGCCGGGTATTGCAGGAGAAAGGGCGTCCTCCTCGCCGTTGCTGGAGATCCCCGTGGAAATTTCGAGGGTATAAGACGAACAGTACGCTACTTCTTCAATGTCTACGAGATTGACTACGTTGATGGATTGCTCATTAGGGGTGTTGATGGGAAGGGAATGATTGATGTAGACATGCTGCAGAGTGCGGCTACATTGGGAGAAATCACTAGTGCTAAAAGAGAACACAATTGATAGCCTTGGGCAACAGACACCCAACTTAAGAAAACAGGTTCCAGATCTCTCGTTTAAAAGAAACGGATAACCCGCATCATCTATATGCAACACAAACTAAAGCACAATCTAGACGTGCCTAGAGTTTGATCGCCACAAGTATGCATCGCAATGATGCGGGCCATTCGTATTCAGGTATCTCGCGCTCCAGCGTGCAAGAGCGCATCACTATCCTCCTATCTCTTCTTCGCTTTCTTGCCGACGATCGTCTTCAGCGTCTTCCCGGCTTTAAATGCGGGTACTACCTTGGCAGGAACCTTGATCTTCTTTCCAGTCTGCGGATTCATCCGCGTCGATGCCTTACGCGTTCGAGCCTCGAACTTCCCGAAACCGGTGATGACAACGGGCTCATTTTTCGAGAGCGAGTTGGTGATAAGATCCACCATTCCCTCGACTGCCTTGCGGGCATCCTTCTTGGTAAGATCCGCTTCCTTGGCCAACTTTTCGACAAACTCTGTTTTGTTCACGCTGTACCCCCTCGAGTAGATAGTAGTGCTCAGCATAGCATTAAAAGGGCCTTTTGCCAAGTCTTTTGGGGTATCATCGCCTACGATAATGGGGATTTCAATGTCATTGTGGAGCATCCTGATAGCTGTAATGTGCATTGGAAGCCAAGTTGAGCGTTTACAACTCAACCAGGAGAAAAATCGACTAATTGTGTCTTCTTGTTTGCCAGGAGGTGTTTTTCGGGCGTTGGAAGAAGAGGAACAGGCCCTGAGAACTATGCCCCAGGGCCTGTTTTGGCCACAGTTGTATTACAAGGAGGTAAAACTGGCTCCCCGGGTAGGACTCGAACCTACAACCATTCGGTTAACAGCCGAGCGCTCTACCAATTGAGCTACCGAGGAATCCATATTATTTTAGCCCTCCATATCGAGATCGTCAAGGACGCACTAGGCTGCTCTCTCAAGGATTTGCTGGATGACGGCGGTCGACGCTTCCAGCGCTTCTTGTGTGACTTGCTCCTGCATGGTGTGGGCAGCCGTGCCGCCGTAACCAAGGACAACGGCATCGATTCCCCTCCCTGTTAGTACGAGAGCATCCGTGCCACCGATTATCACTTCAAGACGTGGGGAGAAGCCGAGAGCGCTAATCGCTTCCTGAGCAAGTTGGATGGCGGGACTGTCGTCGGCTACGCGTGATGCCCTGTACTCAACCTCAGCCTTGACTTTTGCCTTTGCTCCCGCTTTTCTTGCAGCCTCTTCGAATGCCTTGCGCATTGCCTCTGCCTGATGCATCGCCTTTTCATCACTTAAGCTGCGGCATTCAGCCTGTATTGTCACATGGTCCGGGATCCCGTTTCTGATCATTCCGCCGTGAATCGTTCCGATGTTCGCCGTTGTCTCATGATCGATACGCCCGAGAGGCATGCGTGTGATCGCCTCGGCTGCGACGATGATCGCGGAGATCCCCTTCTCCGGTTCCATCCCAGCGTGTGCTGCCTTCCCGATGATCTCAACGTCCATAGAAATGTGCGTGGGACCGCCGATGACGATGGTGGCAGCATCCTCTCCATCGACGACAAATCCCATCTTTGACTTGATAAGAGAGATGTCTAAGTTCTTCGCTCCGAGAAGGCCGACCTCCTCGCCACGAGTGATGACGATCTCCACTGGCGGGCGCTTTGCAGCCGTGCGTACGGCTTCGAAGATCTCTGCTATTCCCGCCTTATCGTCGGCGCCGAGGATCGTCTCTCCTGCGGAGTGGATCACGCCATCCTCGACGACCGGCATGATCCCCTGTCCCGGTTTGACCGTATCCGCATGCGCGGCGAATAGAAGGGGCTCAGTCTCCTCCGATCCCTTTGCGGGGACGCAGGCGATTAGGTTGCCGTACTCATCGAGCGTACAGTTGGCATCAAGCTCCCTTGCGAACAGCTTCTGTAAGTAGCCGATAAACTTTGCTTCGTTCCCTGATTCACTGTCAATTTGCACGAAGTCACAGAATATATCTACTATATTTTTGTCCATCCCTTCTCCTTATTGGCCGTTGAAGCGGCTATCTATTTGCCAAGAGTATAGGGAGTGGATGCTGTGTTGACCAGGGTTGACTGATACGCGCTATGTTGCTATTGTAGGAGTCAACGGAGGGGAGATGAGCGATGTCGGCAAGTTGGCGGTGATTGCTGGGATTATTGCTGTCTTGGTGGTGATGAACATGCTAACAACAGTGGGGAGGAAGGATTCTTCAGACAGGCTTTCTCTTGAGGAGCAGAGGCTAGTTTTGAAGCTTGCACGTGCACAGTTGCGGCAAGTTGCTACCGGCGAGCCGGCTCCGGAGATCCCTATGGATCAACTATCTCCTGCGTTGAAACGTGACGCTGCCTGTTTTGTCACGCTCACGAAGAACGGGAGCCTGCGAGGATGTATTCTCGATTCGTTTGCTCCACATGAGCCGCTTTACAAGAACGTCCTGCGAAATGTTGAGTTGGCCGCCACCAGCGACCCGCGCTTTCCGCCGGTGAGACCATCGGAAGTGGATGATATCACCATCGAGATCAGCGTGCTCGATCGTCCGCATCCACTCGCGTTTTCTTCTCCTGAGGACCTCATTTCCAAGCTTGTTCCCAGACAGGATGGTGTGATTCTGATAACGCGTTACGGGAGATCAACGTATCTTCCGCAGGTGTGGGAAGATCTTCCTGATCCCGTGCAATTTATGTCCTCGCTCTGTCAGAAGCAGGGTGCCCCGGGCGATTGCTGGCGAACCGATCCGACCATCGAGATTGAGATCTATCATGTCTTTCATTTTGCGGATGATTCTGCCAGATAGAAGGGCACTTTGTGGGCCCGAGGATGGCGTAATCGGTCTGTAATCCTCAATGCTTGTGCGCTTTAATTATCCTTGACAAGAAGGATATTCTTCGGTAAAGTATGTCCCGTTGAATCCCTCCATGGAAAACTTGACAGATGGTGTGGAGGGTGGTAGACTTTTTGTTTGCGCTCATACGGGCGCGGATTGATCATTGACAAGTGAATAGAGTGTGTATCATACAAGCGCAGTAAGGGCAAATGGTGGACACCTTGGTAGCTGAAAGCGATGAAGGACGTGGCTAGCTGCGATAAGCCTCGGGGAGCCGCTAAGCAGGCTTTGATCCGTGGATTTCTGAATGGGAGTGCCCCCTATGGTGAAGCCATAGGAGAACGCACTGAAACCTAAGTAGGTGCGTTCGGCGAACCCGGTGAAGTGAAACATCTCAGTAACCGGAGGAAAAGAAATCAAAAGAGATTCCCTTAGTAGTGGCGAGCGAAACGGGAACAGCCTAAACCAGCAGAATGTAAGACTGCATTCGTTGTTTTGTTGGGGTTGTAAGTCAGTGTCATCTCACCGATGCAGAGGTGGGCAGGGTTAAAAGTGACGTCTAGTAGAACAGTCCGCAAAGTCTCTGGAAAGGACGACCGCAGAGGGTGACAGTCCCGTAAACGAAAGGCCGATCTACCCTGGATGCTGACTTGAGTAGCGCCGGACACGTGAAATCCGACGTGAATCTGGGAGGACCACCTCCTAAGGCTAAACATTATCAGCTGACCGATAGTGAACTAGTACCGCGAGGGAAAGGTGAAAAGCACCCCGGGAGGGGAGTGAAATAGAACTTGAAACCATTTGCTTACAGACAGTGGGAGCACCCACAAATCGCCTTTGGGCATTTAACCGGGTGTGACCGCATGCCTATTGTAGTATGAGCCGGCGAGTTACGGTATGTGGCAAGGTTAAGCCGATAGAG
>JALTFO010000004.1 GCA_027007005.1 Candidatus Bipolaricaulota bacterium
GCCATGTGTAAGGCATGCAGACGAAAGTATAGGAAAGAAGGAGAGGTAGTTCGGAGTGCGTAGTTCATGAGTGATTAAGATTAAGGATTAAAGGGATAGTTCGTAGTGCGTAGTTCATGGTTCGTAGTTGAAAGCTGGTAACGTGAAAATAGAACGTTTCGAGGATATAGAAGCCTGGAAGGCCGCGAGAAAGCTAGCTCAAGGAATATACGCTTTCACAGCCCAACCAAGATTCGCAAAAGATTTCGGGTTACGAGATCAGATCCAACGAGCCGCGGTTTCTGTCATGGCGAACATGGCGGAAGGCTTTGATGGTCGATCCACGCAGGAGTTCATCCGCTTTCTTGGATATGCTTTTCGCTCTGCAACAGAAGTTCAGTCTCATCTGTACGTTGCGCTCGATCAATCTTATCTTATGAAAGATGAGTTTGAGGATCTGTATCAGCAAGCTGTCGAGGCCAAGAAACTGATCAACGGTTTCATTCGCTATCTCAGAAAGGCCGCAACGTGAGGTGTCTTGTGAACTACGAACTACGAACTTTGAACCAGGTTTTACGAACCATGAACTTTGAACTACGAACTCAAAAACACCAAAAGGAGTAATGACCGAATGAACAAGATGCACGTCCCCATCCTTGATCTAACCCGACAGTACGAAACGATCAAACCCGAGATCGATGCCGCTGTAGCCAAAGTTCTCGCCTCTGGGAGGTTTATCCTCGGGCCGGAGGTTGCGGGGTTCGAAGAGGAAGTCGCAGCCTACTGTCATGTCAAGCACGCAGTCGGCGTTGCGAGCGGTACCGATGCGCTTCTTCTGTCACTGAAGGCCCTTGGAATTGGGCCGGGCGACAAAGTGATCATTCCAAGCTTCACCTTCTTCGCCACTGCGGGTGTGGTGCACAACGTCGGTGCGACTCCCGTGTTCGCCGACATCAATCCTAAGACATTCAACCTCGACCCCGCCGACGTTCGCCGCATCCTAACTACGAACTACGAACCACGAACCACCATCAAAGCCATCATCCCAGTTCATCTCTACGGCCAAATGGCGGACATGGATGAGATCGTGGCGATCGCCCAAGAGTACAACATTGCAGTTGTGGAGGATGCCGCTCAAGCCATCGGTGCGACTTATCGCAGTACCCAACCCCACGAATCACCAACTCCGAATCACGAACTTGGTCCCAACGAACCACGAACTCCGAACTATGAACTAGCGTTGACGAACCACGCACCCGGGCCTTCGGCCCGCGCCGGCACAATCGGTGATTTGGGCTGTTTCAGCTTCTTCCCCACTAAGAACCTCGGGGCGTACGGTGATGGGGGGATGGTTGTCACCAACGATGATGAACTTGCCGAACGCGTGCGCATCCTGCGCGTCCACGGTTCCAAACCGAAGTACTACCATCGGATGGTTGGAGTCAACTCGCGACTCGACGCGCTTCAGGCAGCGATCCTCCGCGTCAAGTTGCCGCATCTCGATGAATGGACAGCTGCCCGGCAACAGGTTGCTGCCCGTTATGACGAGATGTTGGCGAAAATACAAGGAATCGAGACCCCGTATCGAGCACCAAATCGGTCGCAGATCTTCCATCAGTACACGATCCGTGTACTCAACGACAAACGCGATCAACTGCGCGACTTCCTCAAAGAAAAGGGGATCGGCACCTTCGTGTACTATCCACTGTCGCTGCACCAGCAAGAGTGCTTCCAAGGGCTTGGGTACGAAGAAGGAGATCTCCCTGAGTCCGAGCTTGCCAGCCACGAAGTCCTTTCGCTTCCCGTCTTCCCCGAGCTCACCGAAGAGGAACAAACCTACGTAGTGCGAGCGATCCAAGACTTCTTTGCGAAGAGCAAGCCCTGAAGAGGACAGGGTCTCTTGTTGTCTCACAGATACAGCAAGAGGCCCTATCCGTAATAGAGCCCTACAAAGCGTAGCAAATAGCTGTGGTGTCTCGCTTGCCGCCCTGTAGGCTGCCCCGCACTACGAAACAACGAACCAAGAACTGCGAACCCAAGAATCCATACTCCTTTCCGCAGCGGGTGTGGTATAATGGAAACGAACGTTAGGAGGGGCAAGGTGCGGTTAGGTAAAGCAGATACTCAAGTTGCAGAGCTTCTGGAAAAAGCACGGCAAGATAGGGACGTGCTTGCAGTTATCCTATTTGGCAGCTCCGCCCGTGGTGACGATAGGTCAGATTCCGATGTGGATATCTGCCTTGTGCTTCAACCGAGGGATTACAACGATTTGGAGTTATCGCACAAGAAGCTGGAATACCTAGGGCCTTTTGGCGCACCAAGCCTAGATATACATGTTTATCAGCAGCTTCCGCTTTACATCAAGAAGAGAATCTTGAAAGAGGGAGAAGTTCTCTTCTGTAGCGATGACAGGGCACTGTATGACCTCGCATTCCACACCATCCAGGACTTCGAGGATTTCAGGCGCATCTACGATGGCTATTTAGAGGAAGTGGCCCGTGGCTAACCTCGATAGAGAAAGGATTTTGGCTAAGATAGATCAGCTTGACGCTTATATCGATGAGCTGAAAGGGATTGCTCCCAAGAGCTTTGGGGAATACCAGAGGGTGGAGAAGAAGAGAGCCTGCGAAAGGCTTCTCCAGGTCTCTGTTGAAGTAGTGATAGACATCTGCAACCTACTTGTTTCTGGGCTGCGCCTTGGATTACCGGCTGAAGAGGAGGATCTGTTTAGGAAGTTAGTCAGAGCCGGTGTGATTACCGAGGATATGGACGCTAGATTGCGGGAAATGAGAGGGTTCCGAAACATCCTAGTGCATGAGTACGCCCAGGTAGATGATAGGCTGGTCTACGAAGCAGTGAAGACTAAACTGGAAGACTTCGCCTCATTTAGGCAAGAGGTGCTGGCGTACTTGAGGCAATAGTCATCAGATTTGGCGCTGCGTAATCGGTGATGCGTGATGATGGGCATGAAAGAAGAACTGAAATTGGGTAGGCATCTAGAAGCTTTGAAAGCCCTGTGTTTATGGATTTGCGACTAGCATCTCTAAACTAGTCTTGAAACCCGCGAACTCCCGTATCCCATACCTAGAACTACGAACCACGAACTACGAACCACGAACTACGAACCACGAACTCCCTTACCCCCATAATCCTTACCCCCCCCCTCGAAATTGGGGAATTTCCAGTCTGTAATACATGTATAATGAAACAAAGCGGTGAGAGGAAGTGCCTGAAGGGTATCTTGATTTTCGATGCGCAGAAGGGATAGGATAAGCTATCCGTAGGAGGATATCCTGAAAATGGTAACACGAACTTCGACGAGGGAGATCATTGAAGAGATCATCAGTAGAGTCGTCAAAGCAACAGATCCTGACAAGATCATCTTATTTGGATCGGGCGCTCGGGGAGAAATGCGCTCAAATAGCGACCTGGACTTGTTAGTAGTGAAGTCTGGCCCCATCCACCGTCGCAAGCTGGCACAGGTAATTTACAAAAATCTGTTTGGAGTCGGTCAAGCAGTGGACATAATCGTGGTAACTCCTGAGGATATTGAACGCTACGGCGACGTTCCGGCATTGGTCCTTGAACCTGCACTACGGGAAGGGAAGGTGATTTATGAGCGAGAGCCGGTTGCCGCCAGATGATCCGCGTGAGTGGTTGAGCAGATCACAGAGCAACCTAACGCAAGCACGGGCGCGCCTCCCAGGAGTGTACCTGGAGGATCTGTGTTTTGCCGCACAGCAAGCTGCTGAGAAGGCAACCAAGGCAGTATTGATACATTTAGGTATCCGTTTCCCTTACACGCATGACATTACGAGGTTACTTAGCATTGTGGAAGAAGGTGGACAAAAGGTACCCGATAGAGTGAAAGCCGCGAGCATTTTGTCAGATTATGCCGTTGAGAGCCGCTATCCTGGGCTAGCGGAAGCGGTTACGGAAGAGGAATACTCAGAAGCACTTCTCTTGGCGGAAGAACTCATACGGTGGGCCAAGATCGTAGTGAGAAAACACGGAACCAGTAAGTAAAGGAATGGATGTTCATGATGGCTCGCTCCTATGCCTGCTCCACGAACCCAACGACCCCCACGAACCTCGAACCACGCACTACGCACTACGCACTCCCGTACCCCATACCTCCTTAATCCTTACCCCCCCTTGTCTCTAGGCCGACTCTTACGCTAGAATACAAAAGAATCGCAGGAGCAATTGTGGTTGCTGCGAGAAGTGTCGAAATCGCAAGTGGACGAGCGAGGCGTACTTGATCTGGGAGGTTGACAATGGCCATACAACGTGTCTTGAGCGAGTATATAGAGCAGGCAATGGCGCAAGCTATATATGACAAACTTGAAGATGCTACATTCGCTGGCCGAATCCCTTCCTGCAAAGGAGTG
>JALTFO010000005.1 GCA_027007005.1 Candidatus Bipolaricaulota bacterium
TATTCAATCGCTAGCGCCTTCTCAAACAGCGTATTCATCTTCATTGATTCACTCCCCTAATGACGATCTTCTAGCATCAGAATACCACCACTTACCACTGCCTACCCACTCCAAACGACAAAGAGCCCAGAAATCATACGATCAACGATCTCGGGCTTTCTATGCTAGCAGCCCGAAATCATGCGAGGCTTTGCCGCTCCGCTATGACGTGACGCCAGAACGGCTCATCCTCTCGATCATTCAGTTCGGACACCGTCACCGGGAGAAGATCGACCGGGATACCGATCTCGGAAAACGCGCCCGTGAAGCGATCGAGGCGGTCACGGAACGGAAGCTCGCAGTCCTTCAGAACGATAAGGATATCGGCGTCGCTTCCGGGCAGGAAATCCCCGCGGGCAAGCGATCCCAACAGCCATACGGACGTGACGTTCTCGTCCTGCTCCCGCAGCCGCTGTGCTGCCTCCCGGAGCCGTGCGCGGACGGACTTGATGTCAAGCGAGATTATCTTGACAGAACCTGATGATCGCACGTGCACTGCTGATCGCATCTTGTGCCTCATGTTTGCTAAAGTAGTCCTTGGGAGCACCGCTGGCAAACCCGTTGGGATAGCGCGCGATGATGTAGTACTTATCTAGCAGCTTCCCGGCATCGACGAGCTGCTCAGAAACAGGCACATGATCACGCAGCCCGACCAACAACTCTCGGACCGAGTGTCCCCATGCTAACTTGATTGCGCGATTGATAGACCGCCTTTAACGCCTTTTCCGCTGCCTGCTGGGCGGAGAAGCATGCCCATTCGTAGTACCCACCGGTAACATCGTTCTCCGCATGCTTGAGATCCCACTGCGCTTGATCAAGCCAGTCCTTGGTCCGCTCGCTCACGATCTCCTCCTCTACCCCAAGCTCATTCTACAACCCGCCGAGTCAGCGGACAATGCGACAAAAGAACGGGCATAGCAAGACCCACGTGCGAAAATTCACCCTCTAGGGTTATCACTACCACGAAAACTGTGTCCGGGTCTTAGTGACGGACAGGATATCCGGTCACCAGAAGGTCTTCGTCCACTCTTGTGATCTCCATATCTATGAGTCGAAGGGCATAGGCGATGTGCGCAGCCCCCTCTCCACCGATTGCAGGAACGGAATCGCGGCCACCTAAGATGATCGGAGCGATGAAGAATGAGACCTTATCCACTAATCCGGCTTCCAAGAACGCTGCTGCTGTCTCCCCGCCTCCTTCGATGAGTAGGGAATCGAAGTTCTCCTTACCCAACCTCACGAGGAGTTGCCGTAGATCGACCTTTCCTGTAGCTGCTGGAAGGCGCCAGACCTCGACACCTCGAGCGCGAAGCTTCGCTTCCTTCGCTACTGGCATAGTTGCTGTAGCAATGATCGTTCGGCCTTCCTCGGCAAACATCTTCCTTTCGAGCGCCACTCTGCCACGGCCATCGAGCACTATCCTGACAGGATTAGGTCCCTCAACGTGTCGTACTGTGAGAAGTGGATCATCGTTGATTACTGTGTTTGCTCCGACAAGTATCGCAGCGTATTTCCTTCGCAAACGATGGACTTCGATCCTCGATTCTTCTCCGCTGATCCACTTGGAGTCACCAGTGTGCGTCGCTATTTTCCCATCGAGGCTTTGGGCAAGCTTTAGCTGTACAAACGGAAGTCCAGTCTGTATAAACTTGAAGAAGATCTCGTTTGCTCGGCGCACCTCGCCTTCCAGGACTCCCTCGGTCACTTCGATGCCGGCGGCGCGCATCTTATCTATCCCTTGGCCGTTCACTAGTGGGTTTGGATCGCGACACGCAACAACAGCGTGCCTTATACCCGCGGCGATGATCCGATCGGCACACGGCGGGGTCTTCCCGTAGTGAGAACACGGCTCCAGTGTCACGTAGATCGTGCCCCCGCGCGCGTCATCTCCGGCATCTTCCAGTGCAAAGACCTCGGCGTGCGGCCCACCATACTGCTTATGCCACCCTTGCCCTACGATCTTTCCATCCTTGACGACGACCGCGCCGACAATTGGGTTGGGGCTTGTGTAGCCCTCGCCCTTGTGCGCCAGTTCAAGAGCTAGGCGCATATATCGCTCATCGACAGAGTTCGTTGGGTTTTTAGGGCTCATTGGGTTCATTGAGTTTGTGGGGTTTATTGGGTTCATAGAGTTCATGGGGTCACTGCGCTGCTGTGATGAGGGCGCGCATGACGGCAATGCGGTCGGGATGCTTGAAGATCGCCGAGCCAGCAACTATCAGATCCGCTCCTGCTGCGACTACATCGTGTACGTTCTTCACGTTGATTCCGCCGTCGACCGAGATTATCACATTCCGATCACCGATCTCATTCTTGAGTTTTTCGATCCGCTCCACAGCCGCGGGCATGAACGCCTGCCCTCCGAAACCGGGCTCGACGCTCATTACGAGCACCAAGTCAACAAGGTCAAGGTACGGAAATACTGCTGTGATCGGCGTGATCGGCCGCAGTGAGATCCCAACCTTGCATCCCAGTTCCCGGATCTCATCGATTGCTCGAAACGGCTCATCCTTGGCCTCGATGTGAAAGGTGATCATGTCGTGCTGGGTCACCTCAAATTGCGGGGCATACTGGATTGGGTAGTCGATCATCAGGTGGATGTCGAACGGTTTTGTTAGCCCTTGTCGCAGCGAGTTCACCACTGGTGGACCGATCGTCAGGTTGGGAACGAAGTGCCCATCCATCACATCGATATGGAAGTATTCAGCGAGCGGTTCGACCTGTCGAGCCTCGGCACGCAGAATCCCAAAGTCAGCGGAGAGGAGTGATGGTGAGAGCTTCATCTTCGCCTGTTGAACGAGAGGAGCATCAGCAGCTGCAACGCAGCCATTGCAGCGGCAGCAACATACGTAAGAGCCGCAGCGAACAGAACCTCCTTCACGCCTCCGATCTCTTCATTGCTCATCAGTCCGCTCTGCCGTAAACTGGCCACCGCGCGGCGGCTGGCATCAAATTCCACTGGTAGTGTCACAAGTGTAAACAGAACTGCCGCAGAGAAAGCGAAAATGCCAAACGTGATAAACGCCTGGTAGCGGAAGATCAAACCGATAAAGAAGAGTGGAAATGCCAATTGAGACCCGAGATTGGCCATTGGCACAATTGCAGTACGAAGTGAAAGCGGTTTGTAGTTTCGCGCGTGCTGGATCGCGTGTCCTGCCTCGTGCGCCGCTACCCCTACCGCGGCCACCGATGTCGAATCGGCCGCTGAGAGGTGGAGGACCTTACGGCGTGGATCGTAGTTGTCAGCAAGGGCGCCGCGTACCTGACCGATCTGTACATCAGTTATCCCGTTTCCCTCCAGAATCCGCTTGGCGACCTGTCCGGCCGTGACCCGTTGCTCTGTTTCAATACGGGAATAGCGTGTGTAAGTCGACCGTACCTTATACTGCGCGTAGATCGCCAGCGCCAGCGCCGGAAGAAGAATTAGGAAGCTCGGTCCCATGAGAAACGGTAGTCCCAACCACATTACTCTGATCCCTCCTCATTATTGTCATCGCTTTTGAGTATACGCCGCTGCAAGAGAGCCGGCAAGCGGGTGTGCAACAGGAGAACGATCCCCGCAGCAGTGCAGCTAGCACCAGCGATATCGGCTAGCCAATCGAGGATGCTTGCCTCGCGTGTAGCGACGAAGATCTGGTGGAATTCATCACTCCCGGCATAGAATGCGGTCAGCAGTAGCGCAGCGACGAACCGATGCCTCCGGAAGGCCTTCCATGCTATGAGGTAGAAGAGCCCAAACTCCAGGAAGTGAATGACCTTATCCCCACCCGGAAACCGTAGGAGAGGCAAGCCGCCGCTCATCGTCATGCTGGACATGATGAACACGAGCGAAGCGTAGGCGACAAGAACGATGATCCACCACACGCGTCCCTTTTTCATATGAGCATCTTACCTCCAGCGGCCATCATCATGAGTTGAAAGATTGAGCGATTGGACCATCGGACGATCGATTGCAAGACTGAGCGGCGCAATCTCCGACTGGCCAAATCACTCAATTCCAAGGAAGAGAGGGCCGATAAGCCGGATTCTGTCGTGAGGGACCATTCAACTAATGCGGCCTACCCGAGGGCTCGGACGGGCAGTCCTCGTGCGCCCCCTTACTTGGCCTTGCTCCGATCAGGGTTTACCGAGCCGATCCGGTCGCCCGAATCGCTGGTGGTCTCTTGCACCACCGTTTCACCCTTGCCTGTGCCCGAAGGCCATCGGCGGTCTGCTCTCTGCTGCACTTTCCCTGAGGTCGCCCCCGCTGGGATTTCCCCAGTGATCTGCCCTACGGA
>JALTFO010000006.1 GCA_027007005.1 Candidatus Bipolaricaulota bacterium
CGCGACGCGGTCCGCACGTCCTTCCAATGCGCGCCCTCCGGTATGACGAACCGATCGTTGGCCGTTGCACGCGCGTACGCAGCATCTCCCGTCTCCGCAAGAGCAACTTGGTAATCTTCATCCCACACGTCAGAGAGTCGTTTGAAGAAGAGGAGCGGGAAGATGTACTGCTTGTAATCGCTTGCATCGATGAGCCCCCGCAGCAACGTCGCTCCGCCCCACAGGTAGGACTCGAGTTCTTGCTGAGAGAGGCAATCGCTCACTTGTTCAGCACCTCCCGGAACCAGAGGACGGCTGCTTCTCCTTCCATACGAGTGATCTTGTCCACCCTACGGCTATGCCGAATACTGTTTCTTAGCTCTGCAAGCTGATCGAACTTGGTGTTAAGCGTTTCTTTGTTAGCAAATCTGGACTCGAAACGCTCCCAGGTGGCTTTCGATGTTATGGCCTCCTGAAGCTCGCGTAGATCTGCGAACTCGAGCTTGGCATCAAGATCATGAAAATTCTCTACATCAATGGCAGCATTCTTCTTGGCCGCCTTTTGGATGCTCTCATCTAACTTTCGGGCAATATGCGGGGGAAGGCGATCTGTGTCATTTGCTAGGGTTTTCACAATAATCCGGCGAAGGCCAAGTTCGGTTTCCTCTACATTTTTGTCAAGCTCGCGCAACGGTGCTGACAGATCCAGTCTCTCCTTGATTAGAAGACTCTCGATTGCTTCGAAAATAGTATGCTGCCGCTCTACAATGAATTCAATGTAATCATCAGGCTCGAAAGGATCTCGTAACAGGATATCCAAGGCTTTGGAGGATATGAAATGTGATGCCAATATGTCTTGCACTTGATTCGCACTGCTGCTAGCAATGAGCTCGGGTAAGTACTGGTTTGGCAGACGATCACCTATGAAGTTACGGTTTGTATTTGCGGTCAACGGCGTGCGATTGAGGATTGTGTGGATACTGGTTTCCGTAAGATCTTTCGCGCCTTTCCAAGATGCTGGAACTATGTGATGGTCGTCGAGATCGCCGTGCTGTGGTACGTTGCCTGTTATCCAATCCCGCGCCCCTTGGATGACGAGAAGATTGAAGACACCGTTGTAGACGGACGTTCCCTTCTTTGTTTCCTTGCGCAGATCGAGATCACGGAAGCGGCTTTCGAATTCTTGAATCAGCGCTGGCGCAGCGTTGCTGTCATTAATCCACGCTTTTACATCTATGAAGTCGCGTGCGCTCGTTGACTCCACTGAACCAGAGTAGCGGTTGGTAAACACTGAGGCCCAATACCAGTGGCGGATCTTACGCTGTGCATCCAGCTTCTGGTTTTCCGGTAAGAGATTACACTCGGCCTGCAAAGCAGAAAAAACTGGCAAGATAGAGACGTAAGGCAGATACTGTGAGGAAATCACACCAAACTCGTGTGGATGCTTGAGCAAGTTGATTCCTCTCTCGAGCGCAGAGATGGCATGATCCCAACGCTTCTTGAAATCGGTGACGTCAGGAATCAGGATTTCTTTCTTGAGTTCGCCGGCTGGCGTACGAACTTGCCTTTCTTGCCCAGGGAGCAAGTAGTAGAGGTACTTTGGGGAGCAGTAGGACTGCCGGAGGATGGACATAACTTGGAGCGCATAGACGTTCATCTTGCCCGTTTCTACAAAAGTAAGGCGAGAGGCTGCTTCGCGCCACATGTGTTTGAGCTGCAGCCCCTTTGGCTTGAGTAGCGCGTTTATCAGATCGAATACGTCGAGTCGAATTCCCCTGCTGTTGATCTGCGTGAAGATGTCGCATACCTTATCAACGGCCAAGTCCCGATCAAGTTCGATGTAGGCAATCTGATATTGCTCCGTGATCCCTTTGAGATGAGAGCCGAAAGCACTGGCATTCTGGGCGTGTAGGGCTGCTCTCTCACTTGTGGCGTGGTCTCCTCTGTCTTCCGCCTCAGCTACGCGATTCTTCCAGAATCTCTCGTAGCCCTGTACCCAGTTTCCAAGATCCCATCCGCCGGACCCCACGACTGAAAGCGGAAAGATATGCTCGGCATACTGGAGGTCACGGTCTTCTAGGATCTTTCGAATGCGTCGGGAAAGCCACTCGTATTGAAACGCCTCGTCGTATTGTTCGTTCATGAACTTATCGACATGCAAGAAATATACGGCACGATTGACTCTGTCGGGTAGTGGAACTTTCGGGGCGACAAAAGCGTAGTACAATGCTGTTAGTCGTTGTTGGCCATCGAGGACAATGTATCCTGGATCTCCGTGTCCGTAGTCCCAGGGAAACGGACCTTGGGTGTCGTTAAATCCGTAGAGAATCTCGCATGACAGCGCATCAAAATTCTCTTTCTTGCCCTTCCATAAGAGAAGGCTGCCAATATAGTAATCCAGAAAGATGGACCGCATTAGGTCCCTGATATCCCATGGTTGCCACTCAAACTCGCGCTGAAAGTCGGGAATCACAAAACGGCCTTCTTTTAGGTGGTTTATGAGTGTATTTAGGCTTACGTGATCTGGTTTCTGTGCGTCCTTCACTTGAGCCATCCTCCTTCTTTCAGCACGGTGCGTAAGTTATCCTCCGCGGCCTTTGCCTCGGCCAACGCCTTCTTGAACGCGTTTACAGCTTCCGGCAATGGAGGGATGTCTTCGCCGATCGGCGGCAACACATAGCGGGAGATGTTGAGCGTCCAGTCTTCAAACTTGATCTCATCCAGAGTAGCAACCTTTGCTCGGTCCTCTACATCTTCGAACTTTCGTACCCAGGCGACAATCTGGTCAACGTGTTCCTGGTCGAGGTAGTTTTGCGCGCGAGCTTTGCGGAACAAGCTGGATGCATCGATGATTAGCACTTTGCCCTGTCGCTCCACCGGTTTTCTCTTACGGAGGAGCATGATGGAGCCAGCGAGGCCTGTCCCATAGAAGAGGTTTGGAGCAAGCCCAATGACGGCCTCGATCAGGTCTTCCTCCAGCAAGGCTCGACGGATTCTACCTTCGGCTCCCTTGCGGAATAGGGCTCCCTGTGGCAATACAACAGCCATGCGGCCGCTGAGAGGAGCCATCGATGCAATCATGTGCTGTACAAAAGCGTAGTCTCCGTAGCTCTTCGGTGGCAGACCGTAGATTGCGCGCCCCCATGGATCGTTTTCCCATAGCTCACGTCCCCATTCCTTCAGCGAGAATGGTGGATTGGCGACGACGCAGTCGAAGGTGGCAAGACCACCAGTGCTAGAATCTGTGAATGCGGGATTGCGTAGAGTGTCTTCACGAGCGATCTGAAAGTCCTCAATCCCGTGAAGCACCAAATTCATGCGTGCGATTGCGGATGTTGTGAGGTTCTTTTCTTGACCATAGATCTTGCCGAAGAATGTACGCGGATCACCACCCTTGCGCTGCACATGATCAATTGCGGCAAGCAGCATACCGCCTGTTCCGCAGGCAGGATCATAGATCGACTCGCCTTCCTTTGGATCGAGGATCTCGATCATCATCCGGACGACGCTGCGCGGCGTGTAGAATTCACCTGCTTTCTTACGGCGATTCACATCGGCAAACTTGCCAACCAGGTACTCATAGGCATCACCCAGTATGTCTGTGCTGATAGCATGGTTCCCCAGCGCAACTTCAGAGAGCCCCTCCATGAGGTTCTTGAGGATCTCGTCGGAGAGTATCTCGCGATTACCCCAATCCGCAGCACCGAAGACACGATATAAGGTGTCGGGGTTTGCCCGTTCGATCTCTCGCATTGCGCGGGACAGAGCTGTGCCGACGTTCGATGGTGTCTCGCGAACATCGCGCCAGTGACAGCCTTCGGGAACCTGGAATCGGTGAATTTCCGGGAAGAGTGTTGGCTCTGCATCGCCGTACGTCTCAACTGCCTCCGCTGTTTCCTCATCCCACACATCACTAATGCGCTTGAAGAAAAGTAGGGGAAGGATGTACCCCTTCCAATCTGTGCGATCGACGGCGCTGCCACGCAGGATCTCCGCACAGTTCCAAAGGTGTTTCTTCAACTCTTGAAGATTCAAAGCTTAGCCACCAATCCTCTTCATCTTGGAGACACGGTCTGTGTTTTCAGTCACATAGTTGTCGCCATAACGCTGTTATCTTTCTCATAGACTCGAAGCACACTGCGATCCTCGATTCACTCCTTCTTGTTACGGTTCGCTGTGCTCGCTTGCAAGACATATCGCTCCTCTCGAGGCTTGCTCTTTACTAGATCATCTTAGCTCAATCGCATGGTGCTGGCAAGTGAGGGAGGTATAGTTAATTGTAGGTCT
>JALTFO010000007.1 GCA_027007005.1 Candidatus Bipolaricaulota bacterium
TCCCCAGTCAGCGTAGCCAGGCTCGGCGCCAACGCCGATAAAGCTCAACGACGCCGCTATCAGCACCATAGTCCCAATGTCAAGAGAGGCGATGATAAAGACAGGAAAAATGGAATTGGGAAGAATATGCCAAAAGAAAATCCTCAGTTTACTGGCCCCCAGGCTCTCAGCAGCACTGATGTAGTCACGCTCCTTCACAGAAAGAACTTCGCTTCTCATGACACGGGCATATGTTCGCCAGCCGAATATGATCAGAGCGATGATCACCTTATCAATCCCTTTTCCGAGCACGATACTCATTACAATAACTGCTATTAGAAAAGGGAAGCTCATAAACAGGTCAGTGATACGCATCACAATTTCATCGACCATCCCGCCCAAGAACGCTCCTCCCCCTCCCACGAGCACGCCGATCAGGGCGCTCAGGCTCACTACAATCAGCCCTACCCGAAATGCGGTCCTCGCGCCCCAAACGATGCCATACAGAATGTTGTAGCCACCGCTCGTTGTCCCGAAAGGGGCCTTAGCAGAAGGAGGCTTTGGAAGAGAGGAGAATCCAATCCGAGCGATACTGTAGGGATCGCGCGGGTTTGGGTGCGCGATAACAGGTGCGAAAATGGCAATCAGGGCCCACAAGATGACCAGCACCAGGCCTACCAAACCAAGTGGATTCTTGGCAACCCGCAAGAACGTATTCATAGCCTCGTCACCTCAACACCACTGTCGGATCAAGGATCGTATACATTACATCGATGATAAGGTTTGTAAGGACTATAATCACCCCAATGAGAAGTGAGAAGCCTAGTATCGCAGAGAAATCTAGCCCTTGAGCTGCGGTGACGACAAACATCCCCATTCCACGATAGTTAAATACAGTCTCCACGATCACCGCCCCCCCAGCATCTTTGCCACAATCGCTCCGGCGAAAGTGACAACTGGAAGGAGAGCATTGCGGCGGGCATGTTTCTTGATCACGATCCCCTCTGCTAGCCCCTTAGCACGCGCCGTCGTTACGTAGTCCTTCTGCAGGGTCTCAAGTAGGGATGAACGCATCAACCGAAGCATGGTGGACAGCATCCCGATTGAGTAGGCAATCGCCGGGAGGATCAAGTGGCGCAGCGCATCCAGGAAGACATCGAGCCTCCCGTTCAATATCGAATCGACAAGATTCATCCCGGTATAGCGATGGAATCCTGATAAGTAGACTACATTCTCTGCCCAAGAACTGAGCCTCCCTGGAGGGAACCACCCCAGCCAGGCGTAAAAGATCACAAGCAGCGCCAACCCAAAGATGAACTCGGGAAGAGAGACTCCAACACTTGTCCCAACCCGCGCTACTTGATCGAACAACCGATTGTGGTGAGTCGCGGAGTACGTACCGAGGAGGATCCCCCCAACGAAGACTATGATTGCCCCAAGTGACATTAGCTCCACCGTGGCGGGAAAGTAGCGGGCAATGGCTTCAGCCACGGGCATCCGCGCTGACGGTGACCAACCCAAGTTTCCATGGGCAATCCTACCCAGCCATTCGTAATACTGTACATAGAACGGCTTATCAAGGCCATAGCGGGCCACTAACTCGTCGAATGGTATCGATGAACCGACCGCATCGGCGTTCGGTATGAACACCGCCAATCGCTCGTAGGGGTTGAGAAACATCACAAGAGAGAAGATCAACGCCGATAGGATAAGCAAGATTACCGGCAAGACCAGCAGTCTCTTCAGGATATAGTGCGCCATCTTCCTCAGCTCCCCATTTTAGGCTCAGGCGGGAACATTCTCCCCGCCTGAGCGTTGCTTCTCCAAGTCATTCTATCTACCAGCAGAAAGAACCCTCTACTTGTAGCCCTTGGAGAGAGAGTAGTAGTCTAGATTGAACGGGAATGGACCTGTGTAGTACCCTTGCACCCAGTCCCGCATCGCCACATGTTCGACTGCCTGGAAGTGCCAGATAGCAAGTGCATTGTCGTAATCTAGCTTCTGTAGCTTGTACGACAGCTCCTTGCGACGTTCCGGGTTGTAGTTGCTACCTAGTTCGTCGATCAACGGATCGAACTCTGCTTTGGCTTGATCCAGATACCCGTTCCATTCCGCATATCCTCCAGCAGAGTGCATATGCTCGAACAGCGGCATGTACGGATCGAACACATCTGGGAGCATACCAAATAGGCTGAGCGGAAGCTGAATGTTCGAAATTGCCCCTACGTATGCCGCCCACGGCAGTGACGAAAGCTCTATGTGGAACTTCGGGTTCAGGGACTCGATATCCGCTTTGAGAATCTCAAGCGCCCTCTGGCGGTGAGTCGATCCGCTGGAGTAGGGAACTGTAAACTTGAATCCCTTCTCCCACAGTTCGCCGTTCCATGCCTTCTTGAAGTAATCCTTGGCCTTGTCCAGGTCAAGGTAGTACTGAGGATTATCGGGATTGGCGGTCGGAAAACCGATCAACACCGGGCCGTAAGGCTTGAGTGCCGCTCCAAGGAAGACATCGTTAATGAACGTATCCCAATCGAAGCTATACTCAAATGCCTTGCGAACGTTGATGTCGGAGAAGAAATCAGTTGGAATTCCCTTCTCTCCCAGTTTGCCGTCTCCGATGTAGCTGCTCCCGTCCGCTATCTTCTGGACGAAATTGATCTTCATCAACCAGGTGGATGGAAGGTTCTTGAGCACTTTGACTCCCGCAGCTCCCTCAACCTGTCCAAGTTCAGAGACGCTGACCGTGGTGAAGTCAACATCGCCCTTCTTGAGGAGGAGGATCGCCGTCTGCCCGTCGGGGACTATCTTGCGGATCACCTGCTTCAGCTTAGGTGCCCCTGCCCAGTAATCCGCAAATCCAGCCAGGACCACTCGCGTGGATGGTTCCCAGGAGACAAACTTGAACGGCCCGGATCCCATCATCTTATCGAACAAGGGATCATTCTCCATCGTCTGGTTCATGTACTTCTGACCCGTATCTTTCGTCCCTGGCCACGCGCCTTGGGCAACACACCACGCCTTGCTTAGGATTCCACAGGCTGCCCCACCATCTGACATTAGCCCCAGGAAAGGGACGAACGGCTTCGGAAGCTTGAACGTTACGCTGTGCCCATCTGTCGTGACTGCTTGATCTAGGACATCGTAGGCCGCCTCGTAGCCAACCTTGTCTACAAGGTCACTGAACGAATTCGCTCCAAGGAGCGTGGTGGCAAGGATGTTGTAGTTTGTCGCCTGCCCACCGACGAGGAGACCCCGTTTGAAGGTGTACACTACATCATCCGGTGTCAAGATCGTCCCATCCTGGAACTTGACCCCTTCCCTGATGGGGAACGAAATATAGGTTGTTCCATCAGTTGCTTCAGTGATCAGGCCATTGTCCAGGCTGGGGACAGTTGTGGCTATGCTGGGGATCAGCGTTCCCAGATCTCCATGTGGATGATCCAAGAGTGAATCATATACGTTGTTAGAGATCTCCGTTGTCGCCGAGCTGAGCATGAATTGCGGATCCAACGTTTCTACCGTATTGGTCGTCGCCTCAATGAATGTATCTGGGTTATTTACCGTCTGTCCGATTGCTAGAATACTAACTAGTCCAAGCAGGAGTCCCACCAGAACTAGAACTCTTCCCTTTTTCATGAATTCCCTCCTAATTCCTTCATTTCACACTATGCCCATGCACACTGACAGTCAGACTGCACAGTGGGTTACAGCAATTATCTGCTTGTTATCACCTCCTTGGCGAGAGCATTGATCATTGGAGAGGCACGTGCTCCGCCACATGTGTTTTCAATAGTTTGATGAAATCATCCTGGCCGACTGTCTTCTTATGCGGTTCATCCTCGTAGAAACGCAGTTCGAAGCGATTTGCCAACGCATCACTAATCTGAACGATCTTTTCGGCTATCCGCTCTGATGGGATGTTTCCGTACAGCTTATCTCCCACCGTTGATGCCCACTGCCCGTCGATCGAAAAGGAGAGTAGTGGACCATAGTCTTCGGTGGGAGGATCGATCTTGCGGAAATTTACGATACCATCGTCGAACAAGAAACTTCCATCTTGAGAGAGGACGAAGTGATGGTTCACCCCTTCCTTCACCCCGCCGCGGTCGAAATTCACGACAACGTGAGGAATATCAACCATTTCCAACACGCCGGCGATCATATGTGCTTGGCTCACGCAGTGTCCAGTTCGGGACCTGAAGGCATCATCTATCGTGTGTTCCATTAAACCACATGGCCAAAGGTGCCCCCAAGATTCCAGTCGCCATGCCTTCTTCCAT
>JALTFO010000008.1 GCA_027007005.1 Candidatus Bipolaricaulota bacterium
CTATGCTTCATCTCCCCCTATACCAACAACCCTTAGCTTGCAGATGGACTTCGAGCCCATCCGCAAGCTCACGAATTCATCCCCGCCTACAAGGCGGGGCACTCTTCGTGGTTCTCGTAGATCTTGTCGTAGTACTTTGCTGCTTCCATATAGGCCCTCCCAAATGAAGTCTATCCGAGCGCTCCATGACCGACAACAATGAGACAAGTTACGGCGGAGAGGCATCGGCATCCTGCGAAAAGCCAACGACACCGCTTCTTCTGCGATTACAATGGTAAATGTCACCTGCCTGCCAGAAACAGGTATTGGCTTTATTTGCACAAACGTGCTATATTTCACTCTCGATTGTTTGGGACTGAGTCCCACCGGAGGATGAGAAAGCTTGTTTCGATCTACAATCAACACCAAGAGCATGTTACACACTAACGATAGAATCATGGTTTCCGTAGCGATCCCAGCCTATAACGAAGAGGATTGCATCGCTGATTGCTTGCGCTCCATCGCCAGGCAACAGACGTCAGCCAAGGTGGAGGCGATCGTCTGCCTGAATGCCTGTACCGATCACACGGCACACGTCGCCATTAAGGTGGCTGAAGAGGAAGGATTAGACCTCAAGCTCGTCGATGAACCCCTAAAGGGAATCGCGCGAGCACGCCAGCGAGCCTTTGAAGAGGCAAGCGGTGACATCATCGTGAGCGCCGATGCCGATAGCCAATACCCAACCAATTGGATAGAGCGCATAGTCGCGGCCTTTGACCGCAACCAGCGGACAGCGCTTATCTACGGACCAGTCTACTTTTCTCGCATTCGCGGAGTCACTGGCACTGTGATGCGCTACGCATACCCAGTGATCGACTTCGTGATCACCCAGTTTGACAGGATCACCAAACACCCAAACGTGAGAGGCCCAAACTTTGCTGTCGATAGGGAGACTTTCGAAGACGTAAACGGGTTCAACGTCGCCCTAGAGGCATTCGAAGACAACGACATCGCTTGGCGCGTGGCGAAACTGCGCGGTCATCGTGCCCTGCACTACGATCGCCATTTGGCAGTCCATTCATCAGCAAGGCGGTACAACTACTACGGCCTTTGGAAGGCTGTACACTACTATACAGTTGGTTACTTCAAGACTTTCCTTCTCAAGAAGAACATGGGCAAGTTCCAGGACGTTCGCATATCACCGTAATCTCTCCATCGCGCTTCTGCTTTGCGTAATCTGTCTGCGCTCACCAGCCAAGGCAAGCACATATTAATCAAGTCACCGTAAAGAACCCGGAGGCAGATGGAGCTTTCAGCTTGGATTCAACTCCCAAATACTGAATATCTGGACGGTAGAGGTGTTCGTGGGGTAATAGCCTATGTGTGTGCGGGTGCTAGTGTTGCTCACAAGAGAGAATCCTTGCACCAATTTCCACAAGATGGTCAGCGCATTCCTCGGGGAGGCAACCCTCAACCTTTAGGAGGCGACGAAATAGGAGTATAATTTCCTTGTAGTGAACTAGAGGGGTGAGAGCAATGGCAGAGAAAGGTACGTATCGTGTCAAGAGTGGATTAGCAGAGATGTTGAAGGGCGGCGTGATCATGGATGTCACGACCGCAGAGCAGGCGAAGATCGCAGAGGCGGCCGGTGCAGTTGCAGTAATGGCCTTGGAGCGGGTTCCCGCCGATATCCGCGCGCAGGGTGGCGTAGCACGCATGGCCGATCCAGGCAAGGTGAAGGAGATCCAGAACGCGGTCTCCATACCGGTGATGGCTAAAGTGCGCATCGGCCACTTTGCCGAGGCGCAGATTATCCAGTCATTGGAAGTCGATTACATCGATGAGTCGGAGGTCCTCACCCCCGCCGATCCTCGGTATCACATCGATAAATGGGCGTTTACAGTTCCGTTTGTCTGCGGGGCACGTAATCTAGGCGAAGCAGCACGGCGGATCGCTGAAGGCGCGGCGATGATCCGCACCAAGGGTGAACCGGGGACTGGAAACGTCATCGAGGCGGTGAAGCACATGCGGCTGATGAACGAGCAGATCCGCACAGTGATCGCCGCACCAGAGGAAGAAGTGATGACCCTTTCAAAGGAGATGGGCGCTCCCTATCAGATTCTGCGCATGATTCGCGAACTTAAGAGGCTCCCTGTTGTCAACTTTGCCGCTGGCGGGATCGCCACGCCTGCCGATGCAGCGATGATGATGCAGCTTGGCTGTGATGGAATCTTCGTCGGAAGTGGTGTCTTCAAGTCGGGCGATCCCGAGAAGCGGGCCCGCGCGATCGTCGAGGCGACAACTCACTACGATGACCCGGAGGTCGTTGCGCGTGTATCAGAGGGCTTGGGTGAGGCAATGGTCGGGATTTCGATCGATGAGATTCCGCCGCATGAGATGATGCAGGTCCGCTAGATGAGAATCGGTGTACTCGGACTGCAGGGCGCGGTGCGTGAGCACGTGCGCAGCCTGTCCCGGCTGGGTGTCGACACGCGCGTTGTGAAACGCGTTGACCAGTTAGATGAGATTGCTGCGCTGATTCTGCCGGGGGGAGAATCGACAGCGATCTCCCTCATCGGTGGAGAGCCTTTCTTGGAGCGGCTGCGTGAGCTAGCAAAGAGCGGATTCCCGTTCTTCGGAACATGTGCCGGGATGATCCTCCTTGCCCGCGAGATCGAGGGACGAAGTGAGCCGTATGTAGGCGCAATTGATATCACGGTGGCGCGGAACGCCTCGGGACGCCAGGTGCATAGCTTCGAGGCGCTGCTTAACGTTGATGGGATCGGGCACGACATACCGGCCGTGTTCATCCGCGCCCCGTACATTACGCGGCTTGGAGAGGGTGTAAGTGCGCTTGCGAAGTACGATGGGCATGTGGTAATGGCGCGGCAGGGAAACGTCCTTGTGTCGAGCTTCCATCCGGAGCTAACGGACGACTTGCGAATACACGAGTATTTCCTCAATATCGTGGAAAAGAGAAATCAGGAGGACATGAAATGAAGAAGGTAGCAATCAACGGCTTTGGCCGCATTGGGCGGGCGTTCTTTCGCATCAGTTTTGGAAAAGGCGATCTAGACATAGTGGCGATCAACGACCCGTTTATCTCCCCCGAGCAAGCGCGGTATCTGCTTAAGTACGATTCCGTCTATCATCGCTACGACAAGAAAGTAGAAGTTAAGGACGGAAATCTCGTAGTGGATGGAACGACGATCCCTCTGCTTCAGGAGAAGGATCCTGTAAATCTTCCCTGGGGCGAAAAGGGAATTGATGTTGTCATCGAATCGACAGGACACTTTCTCACCCGAGAGCTAGCAACCAAGCACCTGCAAGCAGGGGCGAAGAAGGTCCTCCTCTCGGCGCCAGCCAAGGACGATGATATCCCACAGATCGTGTACGGTGTGAACAACGATGCCTATGACAAGGAAAAGGATCTGATCATCTCCGCAGCGTCCTGCACAACAAATTCTCTCGCCCCGGTGGCATATGTTCTGGAGAAGGAGTTTGGAATTGTGCACGCCCTCATGTCCACCGTGCACGGATATACCGCCGATCAGAAGATCGTCGACGCCCCGCACGCCAAGTTCACCCGCGGGCGTACGGCGGCGGCAAACACTGTCCCCACTACAACCGGTGCAGCTACGGCGACGACAAAGGTCATTCCTAGTTTGAAGGGAAAGATGGATGGAATGGCGTTCCGCGTTCCCGTTCCTACGGGATCAGTAACCGACTTCACCGCCGTCCTCAAGGTCGATGTTGAGCCTGCGGATATCGAGGATAAGATGCGTAAGTATGCCAAGGGCGAACTGAAAGGGATTCTCGACGTGGCAAACGATCCAATTGTATCGAGCGACATCGTTGGTGAGACGCACGCCAGCGTTTTTGATCCCAGTTGGACTAAGGTGAGAGACAACCGATTAGTGAAGGTTGTGACTTTCTATGACAACGAGTGGGGATACACAAGTCAGCTTGTACGCGTGGCGAAGATCCTTTAGAAACGCACTATCGGCGGTGGGAGAGGGTCCATTGGCGGTCCTCTTCCCGCCGCGTTGTCTGTTGTGCGAAAGGCCGACCTCTCGCCTTAATGTTCTATGTGACGAATGCATCACAAATCTCCCTCATCTTAAAGGGCCGCGTTGCAGTAAGTGCCAGGAACCATTATCAGATCCCACCCTTGACCTGTGTCGAGCCTGCGGTACCCGTGAGCGCTACTTTGATCGCGCAATTTCGCTTGGACCATATGACGGTGCCTGGGGAAAGCTCGTTAGGTCTCTGAAGTTCGACAAAGAGCCGGCAATGGCGAGGTTTCTCTCCGCGCGGATGGCAGACTTTCTCCACGCGGAGGATCCATTTGGCAATATCGACGTCATAACCTTCGTTCCGATGACCCGCCGCGCGTTGCATGCACGTGGATTCAATCAGGCAAGTCTCCTTGCGCACGGTCTGGCAAGACGCATCCATCGCCCAGTGGCGCGGCTGCTGAGAAAGGTGCGAGAGACTTCGCCCCAAGCTCGTCTCTCGGCAAGAGAAAGGGGAAAAAACTTGCGAGGCGTCTTTCACTCGATAAGATCTGTTTCGGGAAAGGTTCTTCTTGTCGATGACATATTTACAACTGGATCGACGGTTGAAGAGTGTGCTCACGTGTTGAAGAACGGGAGTTGTGAGGAGGTATTTGTTCTCAGCGTAGCGCGGGCGTAAAGGAGGGGGAAGATGCGGGTGGAAACGATCTGCCTGGGCGAGCTAGCAACCAATTGCTACCTCGTCGATGCTGGTGGGACGAATATGATCATCGATCCTGCGCAGTCTTGTGATGCCCTCACTTCCTTCATCGCTGGCCGCCACATCGATCTTGTAATCAACACTCACGGCCACTTCGACCACATTGGCGGCGATTGGGACCTACAAAATGCCGGAGCGCAGCTCCTGATTCACAAGGCCGATCTTTCATTAGTTGATCGCTTTTATCCGGACCACCCACCGTTTGATCGCTATCTCAATGATGGCGACCTATTGCCAGGTGGACTGCGAGTTATGCACACACCCGGGCATTCGCCGGGAAGCGTTGTCCTCGTCGGTGACGGTCTCATCTTCGTCGGCGATCTCCTCTTCGCTGGCTCGATCGGCAGGACCGATTTTCCTGGTGGCTCGATGGGCGAGATGAATAAGTCCCTCGCTCGATTGGTCGCGATCCCAGGAGATTACACGGTCTATCCCGGGCATGGGCCGGCGACGTCTCTTAGCAGAGAACGCCGCGCAAATCCCTATCTACGTAACTTGATGGTGAGAGAATGAGCGCAGAGCGGGCCGATGTGCAGCAGATCAAGGATCGCATCGATATCGTAGCTGTGATCTCGCGTTACGTCACCCTCACCAAGGCTGGGTCAAGCTACAAGGGGCGCTGTCCGTTCCACAAGGATGACACACCATCCTTCTGGGTCAGTCCGGAGAAGGGGCTGTGGCACTGCTTCGGGTGCGGCGCAGGGGGAGATGTGATCGGTTTCATGATGAAGATCGAGAACATCTCCTTTGTGGAGGCCGCCGAGAGGCTCGCAACGGAGGCCGGTCTGTCGTTTGCCGCGCATAAAGGAGATGATTCCCGCGATGAGCTGTACGAAATCAACATCGCTGTCTCCCGGTGGTTTGCTGAAAACCTGACAAACAGCGCAGCTGGGCACCGGGGACGGGAGTACCTTGCAAAGCGGGGATATCCCGAGGAGACGTGGGAGAGGTTTTCTTTAGGTTATGCTCTTCCCGGCTGGGATCACCTCAGGAAGAGATTCTCTGCCAAGTACGGCATGAAG
Organism: Candidatus Bipolaricaulota bacterium; assembly: GCA_027007005.1. Taxonomy (GTDB): domain Bacteria; phylum Bipolaricaulota; class Bipolaricaulia; order UBA7950; family UBA9294; genus M55B144. The sequence goes on from JALTFO010000008.1 coordinate 5,778, forward strand.
CCACTGATCGATCTGGGGCTTCTCGTTCGTAAGGATGACGGCACAACCTATGATCGCTTCCGCGACCGTGTGATCTTTCCTATCCTCGACCTCTCGGGCCGACCGATTGCCTTCGGTGGTCGCTCTTTCGATGGTCAGCCGAAGTATCTGAACTCGCCGAAGACGGCACTGTTCGATAAGGGAAATCACCTGTATGGACTATCCTGGGCGCGCGAGTCGATGCAAAAGGAACAAAGCGCTGTTCTAGTCGAGGGTTATACAGATGTTATCTCGCTTCACCTGGCTGGGATCACTAACGCCGTGGGAAGCATGGGGACGTCGCTCACACAGGGCCAGGCGCATCTCTTTGGTCGCTTTGTCAAGGAAGTGGTGATCTCTTACGACCGCGATACAGCGGGAGGGATGGCATCGCTGCGTGGGATGCAGATCCTGCGCAATCACGGCCTTTCCGTGCGTGTGGTGCGCCTACCAGAGGGGGATGACCCCGACAGTCTGGTGCGACGGGAGGGAGCAGAGCGGATGCATCAACTCATCGATGCAGCGGCACCGTTCCATGTTTTCTACATTGAGTCATTAAAGGAAAGACACAACATGGCAAGCATCACAGGCAAGGAAGCAGCCCTGGAGGAGGTAAGGCCGTTCTTTCACGGAATCCGCAGCCTTCCACTGCGCCAGGAGATTACTACCCGCCTGGCGGAACTCCTCAACCTGCCGTTTGATGGTCTCATGCAGGAGCTTACACGCGGAGGCTTGCCACGAAGGCCTGAGGCTCATGTCGAAGAAGAGGAGCATCACTGGGATCCGCAGCAGGTGATCCTATCCCTGCTCCTGCGCGGCGACGTGAGCTGGGATCGGGTTGCAGCACTTGTCTCGGCGGAGGATTTTGCGCCACAGTACCGATCGATCGTCGAGAAAGTCTCACAAATGAGGGGCCAAGTGGACGTATCTTCGATGACAACGTTCCTTGATGAGGATAGCGCTCGGCAAGTAAGCTATCTCACTCTGTCTGAGCCGCCGTGGAGTGATGTGGAGAGGGCGTTGCAGGATGCTTTGAAGCGGCTTGTGCAGCTTCCAGAAATCGAGAAGAAACTGAATGATCTGCGCGGAAAGATGGAAAATGCTGAGAGATCGGGTGATCGTCGCCACCTCGATGAACTGCAGCGTGCCTACAGCACGCTCGTAGCCCAGAGGCTGTCCAGGAGGAGAAGAGATGGCAATAAGCAAGCAGCAGGCCAAAGATAAGCAGGGCACAAGCGATTCTGCAGTGGAAAAACCGGTCAAAGCAGCCGACGCAGATGAGGTACAAGATGTGACCGAGAAGCCAAAGGGTGTGATCCTGGACGGGCCGACCGATGAAGACGACGTAATCTCAAGTGAGGATGAGATCCTCGAAGAGGATGCTCTCCTTGAGGACGACGCAATCGTTGTAGACGATGAACCGCTCGTAATCGATGATGCCCCAATCGCTGCTGCAGATAAAGTTAAGATCAATACAGCTAGAAAAGATCCTCGTCTGCACCGTGTCATCGACGCAAAAACAACCGGCCGCAGGGAAGACCCGGTAAAGACCTACCTGCGCGAGATTGGGCAATACCCTCTCCTCACCAAGGAGGAGGAGGTCGAGCTGGCGACGTCGATGGAGAGAGGGAATTGGGTACGTGCCGTTCACGATGGTGCAGACGCAGCGGAACGACTCAGCCGGGTCGTCCTTCCCAAGAAGGGTAGCGTGAGTATCCTCCCCGACGACAAGAGGATCGAGCTTGAGGAACTGGTCGAGGCCGGCAAGGAAGCCGCTGTGTCGCTTAGCCTCGCTAAGCGTAAGAGCAGGGTAAACCTGGTGACCCTTCTGCAGAGGAAGGGCCAGGAGCTTGAGCAGATCGATGCCCAAGCGCGTGCTTCGCGCGATAGATTGACGATATCCAACCTGCGCCTCGTCGTCTCCATCGCCAAGCGTTACACCAACCGCGGCCTGTCATTCCTCGACTTGATCCAGGAGGGGAACATGGGGTTGATGAAGGCGGTGGAAAAATTCGACTACAAGCGTGGCTTCAAGTTTTCCACCTACGCCACGTGGTGGATAAGGCAGGCGATCACCCGTGCCATTGCTGACCAATCGCGCACGATCCGCGTACCGGTGCACATGATCGAAACGGTGCGTGACCTGAAGCGGATCAAGCGCGAGTTCATCCAGCAGCACGGCGCTGCTCCGACCCTGGAAGATCTCTCCGATCTGATGGGAATGAGTGTTGATCGGATCAAGAAGGTGGAGAACGTATCCTCCTACACTGCCTCGCTGGAGCGGCCTATTGGCGATGAAGACGATGATACACTGTGCGACTTCATCGAGGACACCTCCTCACCGTCCCCCACCAAGGAGACATTTCGCATGTTCCTAAAAGAGCAACTGAACCGCGCCCTCGACCAGCTCGACGAGCGGGAGCGCGAGATACTCAAGCTGCGCTACGGCCTGGACGATGACCACCCGCGCACCCTCAAGGACGTATCGTTGAAGTTTAACATCACCCGCGAACGCGTGCGTCAGATCGAGATCAAGGCAATTGAGAAGCTGAAGCACCCCTCCCGCCGCACCGAGTTGAAGCGCTTCCGGGAGCTGCTGCTCGGGGAGGACTAGTTGACCCAGGCCGACAAGGTCGTCGTCATCCTGGGACCGACCGCCGTCGGGAAGAGTTCCGTCGCTATTGAGCTTGCCCTGCGGATGAATGGTGAAATCATCTCCGCCGATTCGCGTGCCTTCTTTCGTGGCCTGAATATCGTCACCGACAAGCCACCTTTAAAAGTACGTCGCGGGATCATCCATCATCTGATCGACGTCGTTCCTCTCACAGGCAAGTACGATGCGATGGCGTTTAGAAATGATGTAGAACGCTTGGTCCCCGAGATCCAATCGCGTGAGCATCTTCCGATCGTCGTTGGTGGGGGAACGCTTTACTTGGGCGCGATCCTACGCGGAATCTTCACCGGACCATCTGGCGATCCCAAGATTCGCGAGGAACTGCTGAGCGAGCCCCTCGATCAGTTGTACGCACGCCTGCGAAAGGTCGATCCGGAGGCGGCGGTTCGAATTCACGCAAACGACCGCTTGCGCATCGTGCGCGCACTGGAGGTACACACGATCACCGGACAGCCGATCAGCAAGCTGCAGAAGGAGGCTGAGCCGCTGTCACTAGATTTAGCGGTCTTTGGGTTGCGCATGGAGCGTCAGGCACATCGCCGCGCGATCGCAAAGCGCGCCCGCGAGATGCTAGCAAATGGATTGATCGACGAGGTGCGATCATTGCACGCAAACGGGCTACGTAAAGAACATCAGGCACACCGCACGATCGGTATCCCCGAGACAGAGGCATTCCTCGATGGTGAGATCTCGCACAAAGAACTAGAAGAGCGGTTAATCGTCAACACGTGGGGCCTTGCCCGCAGGCAGATGGCGTGGTTCAAGCGCGACTCGGCCGTTACCTGGATCGATGTCACGGGAAGATCGCCCTTGGAAGCGGCGGAAGATATACTGTGCGTCTTGGGGTGAGAGCGATGAACGTAGTTAGCGGGCGGCAGATAAAGGAGCTTGACAGAGCAGCAGTGGAAGCGGGAATCCCTGCCGGGGATCTGATGGAGAACGCTGGGCGGGGAGTCGCAGATGCTGTCAGGCGCAGATCCTCTCGCGGCAAGAAAGTCGTTGTCGTTGCGGGTAAAGGAGGGAACGGTGGTGATGCCCTCGTTGCTGCCCGGATCCTGTGTGAAGAAGGGTTACACGTGAGAGCGTTCACTCTCTCTTCGATTGATGATCTCATAGAGACAACGCACGAGAAAGCAAATCTTCTCAATGAGCGATTTCCCGGGACCTTGAGTGTGCTTGATGATGATCTCGATGAGCTAGATAAGGCTCTCGCTGCGGCCGACTGTGCAATAGACGGCTTGCTCGGGATCGGGGTCGATCGCCCACTTTCCGGAAGATACCTAAACGTAGTGAGAGCAGTGAACAGGGATGATTTGTTCCGTGTTGCTGTAGATCTACCCTCTGGCCTTCCATCCGATTCCGGTGCCATCATCGGTGAGGCGATAAGTGCCGATCTCACGGTGTGCATGGCCGCGTACAAACCGGCTCATCTGCTCTATCCTGCGCGTGCTCATTGTGGAGAGATTAGCGTTGTTTCGGTCGGCTATCCTGACACGCTGTGGAAGAGCATAACTCCGATAGCGCACGTAGCAGAGAAGGAGTGGATAGCTGAGCATTTGCCTGTGCGGCGGCCCGATGGACACAAGGGGACCTTTGGCCGCGTATTGGTCGTTGCTGGATCGCTTGGGATGAGCGGCGCGGCGATCCTCTGTGCAGAAGGGGCATTGCGCAGCGGAGCGGGTTTAGTCACCGTTGCTTGCCCGCGTTCGATTCAGGCGATCATTGCTGTTGCCCTTCCCGAAGCGATCACTATTGGACTGCCCGACCAAGAAGGGCACCCCACGCAAGATTCCCTTGCTCCTCTTCGGGATGCACTCGCCAGAGCGGACATTCTTGCCATCGGTCCAGGGTTCGGGCGAGCTAACGATACCGGTGCGTTTGTGCGCACACTGATCGCGGAAGTGAAATCGCCTCTTGTGATCGATGCTGATGGGCTCTTTGCCCTGAATACAGAGGCCTTAAGTGAGGTTGCCGGTCGCACAGTCCTCACCCCTCATCCAGGAGAGATGAGCCGCCTGATCGAGCGCCCTACAGGCGAAATCGATGCTGACCGGATCGAGATAGCACGTTCCTTCGCCTCGGAGCACAACGTAGTCCTCGCACTCAAAGGGAGACCAACTGCGATCGGAACGCCGAAGGGCGATGTCTTCCTCAACCCAACGGGAAACACCGGTCTGGCAACGGGCGGAAGCGGAGACGTGCTGACCGGAATTATTGCGGGATTCATCGCTGGAGGTTCATCCCTTGCTGATGCTGCGATCCTGGGAGCATACGTGCACGGATATGCCGCCGATTACCTTGCTCGTGACCACTCGGAACGATCGATCATCCCCAGCGATCTCATTGCTGCGCTGCCACATGCTATTGCAGAGTTGGAGAAATATGGCCTCGTCCCTCGTGTACGACGTCCTCACGAACAACCTGAACATCGGATACAAGCTCCGAGCCTACACGAAACTACAGATGCCTAACCTCAAGCTTATCGACACGCATGCCCACCTTGATTCCGCAGACTACAACGAGGATCGCGCTGTCGTAATTGCCCGTGCCTTCTCTGAGGCGATCGGCGTGATCACGGTGGGAGTCGATCTTGATTCGAGCGAGGCGGCGCTGAAGCTTGCCCAGCGCCGTCGCTTCATCTGGGCTGGTGTGGGGGTCCATCCACACGAAGCAAGAACATTCAACGCACACGTTGAGAAGCGATTGCGCGAGTTTGCCGCTGATTCGAAGGTCGTCGCCATCGGCGAGATCGGGCTCGACTACTACCGTGATCTCTCCCCACGTTCCATGCAGCGGGATGCGTTTATTGAGCAGATAAAACTAGCAAACGAGCTTGATCTCCCGGTGATCATCCACAACCGCGAATCGACCAAGGACATGCTCGCCATACTCCGTAAGCACCGCCCAAAAAGAGGGGTAATTCATTCCTTCCTCGGCGACATCGACCTGGCGCGAGAGTTCATGGAACTCGGCCTATATCTTGGAATTGGCGGACCCCTGACATTCAAGAAAAACGACATCCTCCGTGATGTGCTGAGTCAGATCCCGCTCGATCGGATACTCCTCGAGACCGATTCTCCGTACCTCACCCCCGTCCCATACCGTGGAAAGAGGAATGAGCCCGCATACGTGCGGCTTGTAGCAAATGAGGTTGCCCGTATTAAAGAGATATCAGTTGAAGACGTAGCTACAACAACAGAGCACGCACGACAGTTGTTCCACATCTGATTCCAGCACAGAGAACGTCAGGCGAAAAGCCTAACACCGCGGAAGGCTTCCATCCGAGATACTCGATCGACAAAATAAGAGTGCTAGTTTTCCAGGCCAACTGCACCGCTTTCGTTGACCTCACTGACAACACATCAAACGCGTAGATCGACACAACAATAGACAAAGAAGAATAAATCGTAAGTCTCCACCCCAAGGCGTGCTCTATCGCTTACGCTTGCGGAACAGTTTCTTACGCCAAGCCAAGTAGAGAAGGTACACAAAGAGTATTAGAAGGGCGACCAATCCGATGCCCGGCCCGTTGGTGACGATGAATGAATGGGTGTAAAGGGCCACTGTGTGCACCAGCCGATTCCACAACTCTGCTGGCGGACTAGGAAAGCGCACGATCGACATCGTGACCTGATCACCATCTATGTGCACGACCACGTAATGGTAGAAGTAGTGCTGCGGGTCGGTACCGATGAGTTCGGCCCCGGCACCGCCAGTGATCGTGTACGGAACTCCTTCCCAATCCCCCGTGAAATAGCCGTGGATGTGGGAAGCAAACACGTGCGTTACATGATACTCACGAAACAATGTCAGTATCTCGTTGACCTGTACTTTGTTCGCCAGGCTTGGGTGATATCTCATGAGACGCACCAACTCCTTCCCAGGCCCGGTAGTGAGTGGCCTTGGTAGGTCTTCCCCTGGCGCCAATAACGGCACATGCAGGAAGACGAATACGTGAGAATAGTCTTGGCTTGCCACAAGTTGCCTTTTCAGCCACGCCATCTGCGGATTATCGATGCAGGCCATGTTTGCGTCATCGAGGACGATGAAGTAGGAATTCCCGACCGAAAAGCTGTAGTAGAACGGGCCGAAGATGTCGTAGTAGACGGCGCGTCCCTCCTCGCGAATATCGTGATTTCCTATCGCTACAAGAAATGGTAGTTTTTCATCCTTAATCTGATTGTAAAAGACTCGGTACTTCTCTTGTTCCCCGTCGAATACGAGGTCGCCTACGTCGATAGCAAACGTCAACTGATCTGTCTTGGAGTCGAGGTCACGCAGGATGGCTGGAAACGTGGAAAAGCTGTTCTTGTTGTCGCCCATCACGGCGAAATTGAACTTGTCTCCTTCTTGAGGGATACGCTGCAACTGCTGGAAGTTCCAATTCAGCCCTCCCGGTGGCCACCACGGGCGGAATTCGGCGCGGTAGATAAACGCGCCTGCTCCAACAAGCAACAATAACATGATAACAAACAACGCTCTCTTCATCTTCTCCTCCGTTTCCAAGATTCAAAGATAGTACTGGTAGTCATACAGCAACGGCAACTACAGCGAGCCAATCACAGCCATCTGCAACATGAAAATCAGTTAATTAGGAGTTCATCCGTTTTTCATGTTGGCATGCTAGAATGCGCACGGCTTGGGAGAAAACTCTCAAGACTAAGAACCCGAAAGGGAGGTTGATGAACATGTTTACAAAGAAGAATCTCACCATCGGAGTCGCGATCGTGGCCTTGGCCACTGTGTTGATCTCCGGAGCAACCGTTCTCGCAGCAGGAGGAACGTCCAACAGCGGACAGAACGTTGAATCAAACGTCCAAAATCCGAGCTACATCGGAAGCATATCTGCTCCAGCAAACGCAGGATCCCAGACGCTCGCTGGTCTGGCAAAGATCACAGCCAGTGATGCAGAGACCGCGGCTCTGGCCCAGTTT
>JALTFO010000009.1 GCA_027007005.1 Candidatus Bipolaricaulota bacterium
CAAGTCTATGCTTCATCTCCCCCTACACCAACAAGCCTTAGCTTGCAGATGGACTTCGAGCCCATCCGCAAGCTCACGAATTCATCCCCGCCTACAAGGCGGGGCACTCTTCCTGGTTCTCGTAGATCATCGCGCTATCACGGAGGCCGGTTATCAAACGATCCGACAGCTACTTCTTGTTAGAGGATACGAACAGGATGGAGAGCAGCCATTCATCTTCCGAAGAAAGGTCAACTCGATCACTGTGGAGGTTGATCTCTTGGCGGGAGAGTATGGTGGAACCGGCAAGAGCAGAAGGCACCAGAGAGTTCTAGACACTCATCTTAGAAAGGCTCGCTGATGCGACGTTGCTTTCGACAACCCGGAGACCATCCAGATTGAGGGAACGCTTCCTGGCGGAGGAATTGATACAGTGAGCATCAAGGTCGCATCAATCGACACGTTTCTCTGTATGAAGAGGATGGCGCTTGATGACCGGCTCAAAGAAAAGGATGCATGGGATATCTACTACTGCATACGAGAGTTCCCGGGAGGGATGGACGCGTTGGTCGAGCGCTTGAGACCGAGAATAAAGCATGGCTTGGTGAGAGAGACGCTAGAGAAGATCGCCGTGCACTTTGCCTCGCCAGAGCATCGTGGCCCTCGGCATGTAGCCGATTTTGAGGAAATCACTGATCCCGAAGATCGTGAAGCAGTTAAGCGAGACGCGTACAAGCGCGTAAATTACGTACTCCAACAGCTCGGAATCTGAGATATATCGGCCGATTCCCAATAGAGCAGAACAAGCTTTCTATTCACAGCGAGTGCCTGTTTCACCCGCGCAGTTCGAATGCCTCTTTCTGACCCTCTTTCAGCTTTCGCGATTCGCCAAGTTATTCAGCTATGCAGCGGATCCTTTCACATTATGGTTAGTAGTTTATAACTTTACACATTCCCGTACAAGCACGATGGATGCGCTCAGCGCACGCCTGAAGGCAATCCGGTTATTTATAGCGCTTGTTTTGACCTTGCGAAGAGGTTCACTTTATCGAGGGCAAAGTTGGTAATGCCCTTGCCGTCGCTGATCGATAGAAGATAGCAGGATTTCGGGGTATAATGCTTTCTTACATCTGGAAGTGGAGAAGGTATGGATAAGAAACGAGTGCTTGTGTGCAGCGCGTGGCCGTATGCGTCGGGGGTCCCTCATCTTGGGAACCTCGTCTCATCGCTCCTTTCCGGCGACGTGTTCACCCGCTACTACCGCCTGCGCGGACACGATGTCCTCTATGTTTCGGGAAGCGATGCTCACGGTACGCGCATCGAGTACGAGGCAAAGCAGCTCGGGATCACCCCAGCGCAGCTTGCGCAGCGCAACCACGAGAAGATACGCGCGGTGATCGATGGTTTCGGGATCAAGTTCGACAATTACACAACGACCGAATCGCCGGTGCACAAGGAATTCATCCAGCACATCTATCTGGATATGGAGAAGAACGGGTTCATAACGACTAAGGATGAGGATCGCGCTTACTGTCGCAACTGCAAGGTCTTCCTCGCCGATCGGTTCATCTCCGGAACGTGCCCGCGCTGTGGCTATGAGCATGCTTTGGGGAATCAGTGTGATAACTGCGGTGCGATCCTTGAGCCGGAGGAGCTGATCGACCCGGTCTGCAGCTTCTGCGGCAAAGGAGACATAGAGTTTCGTTCCACCAAGCATTGGTACCTCGATTTAGATAAGCTATCACCGCAGTTGCAAGAATACGTTGCATCGCGAAACTTCCAAGGCAATGTCCATCAGTTTACGCAGCAGATGATCTCGGACGGATTGCGGCCACGGGCGATGACCCGCGACATTGAATGGGGAATCCCAGCCCCGTTTGAGGGAGCTGAGGGCAAGGTAATCTACGTCTGGGGCGAGGCGGCTCTTGGCTACGTCTCTGCTGCGATTGAATACTTCCACGGAGATGACGGCTGGAAGGAGTTCTGGTTCGGTGATGATGTGCATCAGATCTACGCCATCGGCAAAGATAACATCCCATTCCACACACTGATCTTCCCCGGGCAGCTTATTGCCTCAGGGCGCGGGTATCATTTACCCGATCAGATCGCCGCTACGGAGTACTTGAACTGGATCGGCGGTGATAGCTTCTCCAAGAGCCGCGGGGTGGGGCTGTACTGCGATGATGCGCTCAGAGTGATGGACGCCGAGCTGTGGCGGTTCTATCTTCTGTACAACCGACCAGAGGGGCGTGATGTGAACTTCTCGTGGGAGGAGTTGGCAAAGGCAGTTAACGGAGTCTTCATCTCTAATGTATCGAACCTGGTCAACCGTGTCCTGTCATTCGTCCAGGATCGCTACGGTCGCGTAGTTCCGGATGTCGACGTTGATAGCGAGGTCACCGACCGAGTACGCAAGACGGTCGTTTCCTACGAGAAAGCAGTCGAGCGAGCAAGCTTGAGTCACGCCCTGCGCGAGGTCTGTTCGCTAGCGGTATTTGGAAACGAGTATTTCCAACATAAGGCTCCGTGGGCGAGCGGGGATGATGTGGCCGTCGCGAGCGCGTTTCATCTGGTGAAGGCGATGACAATTATGCTCTCGCCGTTTGTCCCCAATTATTCCGCAAGGGTGCTAGAGATAATGGGCGTAGGAGCGTCACGTTGGGAGGAGATCGATCCCGTCGCTAAGGGGGTAACGATAGGTGCAGATCGTGTTCTCATTGAGAGAATCGATGTGAAGAAGATCGAAGCCGAAGTTGAGAGTCTCCACCAAGAGCGGGTATCATTCGATGACTTCTCTCGCTTGGACATGCAGGTGGGAAAGGTAGTTTCTGTTGAGAGCATTCCCGGGACTGACCGTCTGTACCGCTTGCAGATTGATGTTGGGGCGCGTACCTTGACCAGTGTTGCTGGGCTCAAGTGGCGCTATTCAGCCGAGGATCTCATCGGTCGACAGGTAGTCGTTGTGGTGAACCTGGAACCGACTGTGATCCGCGGGGTAAGATCAGAAGCGATGCTCCTTGCCGCGGGAAAAGGGAAGAAGGTCTCACTTCTTACCCCAGATCATAATGTTGCGCCTGGAAGCAAGATTGGCTAAGGCGTTGAAAAGGGCGGTGGCGGCCGCTAAAATGAGTACGACTGAGGTGTAAATTCTATGTATGCAGTGATCGAAACGGGTGGTAAACAGTACTTGCTGGAGAGCGGAGATCTGTTCGACCACGAGTTAATAGACGGTATTGAGGAAGGCGAGACGGTCTCCTTTGACAAGGTCCTCCTTCTTGTTGATGATGGCGAGGTCCGTGTGGGAACACCGTACCTGGACGGAGTGAAGGTGACAGGAGAGGTTCGCGAGCAAGGACGAGGCGACAAGATTATTGTCTATAAGTACAAGAGCAAGAAGGGGTACCGGCGCAAGCAGGGGCACCGACAGCCGTACATGAAGACGAGGATTACGACGATCGAGGCCTAGAGGAGAAGCACGTGGGAGAGATTATAATTTCGCGCGATGAGCACAATCGTATCCTCGGGTTAACCGGGCAAGGGATCGATGCACAGACCCCTGCGGGTGGAGCTGCACTGCGGTTCTTGCAGGCAAGCGTCTCGTCGATGACGGATTACCTCCATCTTGCACCGGATTATTCTCTGGGAAGCAGGGTGCAACTATCGATCGATCGCAGTGCTCCTCACCTCAATCGTGAAATTGATGCGATCATGGAGACACTTGTTATCGGATTGAGGCAGCTTGAGGCTGAGTATGCACAAGACCTTGTCGTGCATGAAGCTACAGTAGGGATACAGGTTTAGCAAGGAGTAAGAATGGCACATAAAACGAGCACTGGCTCGACGAACAATCTGCACGATAGTCCAGGCCAGCGCCGGGGAGTGAAGCGCTTTGGCGGAGAATGGGTGAACCCAGGAGCGATCATCGTCCGGCAGTGCGGGACGAAGTTCGCAGTGGGGAAGAACGTCGGTTTGGGACGTGATTACACCATCTACGCCACCGTGGCCGGACACGTGCAGTTCACCGGAGATAAGAAGAAGTACGTGAACGTCCTCCCCTCCCTGCAGGGTTCCGCCCAGGAGGGTTAGTTCTCCCGTGTATACCCGCCTTGTAAGTTTCCAAGCGATCACCTATGTTTATTGATGAGGCAATGATCCGCGTCGTAGGTGGACGCGGCGGAAACGGCGTGATTCGCTTCATATCCAACAAGCATAACTGGAAGGGAGGCCCGGACGGTGGAAGCGGCGGAGATGGCGGGGATGTAGTCATCCGCAGCTCGCTCAGCATATCCACGCTCTACCAGTTCCGCAATCGGCCGAAGTTCACCGGTGAACAGGGAGGAGACGGCGGGAGCAACAACAAGCAGGGTGCGCGTGGGAAAACTTCAGTGATTCTTGTCCCGGTCGGTACGATAGTGCGTGAAGCGCGTACCGGAGACGTATTGGCTGACCTAGCGGCTCCTGACAAAGAAGTAGTTGTCGCTCACGGTGGAGAAGGTGGACGGGGAAACAACAGCTTCGTCACCTCGTCGAGGCAGGCACCGCGAATTTGCGAGCGGGGTCTGGCAGGAGAAGCTCGTACGCTGCGCATGGAGTTGCGACTCATCGCTGATGTGGGGATCATTGGATACCCGAACGTCGGGAAGTCGAGCCTGATCTCCCGTGTCTCCGGAGTGCGGGCGAAGGTTGCCGACTATCCATTCACGACAATCACTCCCAATCTCGGTGTCGTCGATGTCGACGGACTGCGCCAGTTTGTCGCCGTGGACATTCCCGGACTGATCGAAGGGGCGCACACTGGCAAAGGGCTCGGCGATAGATTCTTGCGGCATGTGAAGCGCACCAGGGTGTTGATTCACATGATCGATCTGGCTAAGCTGGAGGGGCGAGATCCGTTGGAGGATTATCGCCGCATCAATGAAGAGCTGCGATCGTCGAGCGACGAGCTGGGAAGCAAGCCTCAGATCGTAGTGGGAAACAAGGTTGATCTGCTGGACGATGGCGAGATTAAACGGGAGAAGGAGAGGTTCGCTGCGATTGGGGTGGATATTATTCCGATCTCTGTGGCGACTGGAGTCGGGTTGCGCGCACTGGTAAACCTGGCCTACAACAGGTTGGAGTCGATTGGTGTTGCTGTCCTCGATAGAAAGAGCGCGCTAAAGCGCCGCGTTTATCGCTTCCATGATGAGGAAGGATTCCGCGTTGAGCAGGATGGTGAAGCGTTCGTCGTTAGAGGGCAGACCGTGGAACGCCTGGTGGCGAAGCTCGTTCTCGACAGTCGTGATGCGCAGGAGTACCTGAGTGATCGACTGCATAGGATGGGAGTGTTCCAGGAACTTGGGCGGCAAGGGTTCACGCCGGGAGACCCGTTGCGGATTGGAGAGGTGAAACTTGAACTTGACCGGTAGTATTGGTCTGTTTGGCGGGACGTTCAACCCACTGCACAGCGCGCACCTGCTTGTGGCAAAAGCTGCCTACGAGCAGTTCGAGCTATCGCGAGTGGTGTTCATCCCCAGCGGGATTCCACCTCATAAGGAGATCCTGGCCAACGTGACCAAGGAGGATCGCTACGCGATGGTAAAGAGGGCAATCGCTCCGTTCCCGCACTTCTCCGTGTCGCGTATCGAGATTGATCGCGATGGACCTTCTTACACCATTGATACGATTCGGTCCCTGCAGGGTGATTACCCGCAGGGGTTGTGCTTCATTGTTGGGGCAGATCTTCTGTCGCAGATTGAAACGTGGAAGGAACCCTATAAGCTCCTTGAGAGTGTCCCGTTTCTCATTGCACCGAGGAACAGGGTTCCAAGGGAGCTGTTTGCGGCTCCACCGTTTGATAGGGCGAGGATTTCATTCCTGGATATGGAAGAGGTCGATCTCTCCTCAACGTGGGTGCGCAATCAGATTAGGCGTGGAGAGGGAATCCCCGACTGCGTGCCAGAGCCAGTAGCGGACTATATCGAGGAGCACGGCTTGTATCAATATCGAGAGCCGGTGCAAGCGAAGTAATAGGAGGTAGGTATCAAAAGAAGTTTACGCGTTAATGAGCGGATTCGTGAGCCGAAAGTGTTAGTGATAGATGATAAGGGTGATAACCTGGGGATAATGGCTACACCGGATGCGGTGGCGTTGGCAAAGGAGCGTGGGCTCGATCTGGTAGAAGTTGCATCGCAGTCCGAGCCGCGAGTGTGTAAAATAGTTGACTACGGGAAGTATCACTACCAGCAGGCAAAACGCGACCGCAAGCAGAAACATCGCTCTCGTCTGAAGGAAATGAAGTTTACGATCAAGATCGGTGAGCACGACTTTCAGACGAAGATGAAACGTGTGCGCAAGTTCCTGACTGACGGAGATATGGTACGCGTGTCGATCTTCTTCCGTGGGCGCGAGATCGTGCACGCTTCACGCGGGCGGGACCTATTGAAGCGAGTGGCGGACGAACTGAGCGATATCGCCCGTATTGACGAACAGCCAAAGGCGAGAGGAAAGATACTGCAGATGCTGCTGGTTCCAAACCAGAACCAGAAAACCTGATAAGGAGGAGAAGATGCCTAAGCAGAAGACACATCGAGCGGCCAGCAAGCGCTTCCGGCGCTCGAAGAGTGGGAAGCTCTTCCATCACATGTCTAACTATTTTCACAAGAATGTGAAGAAGCGTTCTAAGTCGGTGCGCCAAGCCCGCCGGGACCAAGCGATTTCCGGTGGACAAGCAAAGAATATCAAACGAATGATTGGTAGTTAAGCTAGGAGGAAGAAGATGCCACGAGCACGTGGGGGAAACAAGAGATTACAGAGTCGCAAGAAGATCATGCGGCTGGCAAAGGGATTTAAGGGTAAGCGTGGGACATCGCACCGCATTGCAAAGCAAGCGGTCATGAAGGCACTACGCAACAGCTACATCGACCGGCGTCGTCGTAAGCGCGACTTCCGTCGTCTGTGGATAATGAGGATCGGTGCTGCAGCAAAGCAGAACGGTCTATCATACTCTGCATTCATCGGTGGACTGCAGCGCCGCGAGATCGGGCTGAATCGCAAGATGCTCTCCGAAATCGCCGTGCATGATGCTGAGACATTCTCCGCATTGGCGACGATGGCCAAGGAGGAAGCGGTCAAGGGGTAGGATGGGTTCTCAAGAGATTACCCTTCGCCTGCAGGAATTCTGGGAGGCTGAAGGGTGTCCGACCATCTCCCCGTATGGAGCGATCCCGGTTGGTGGATTAGCGCCGGATGTCTTCTTTGGCGCTCTTGCCCACAAACCACGGCGTACCTACCAAACCTTGACTGTTATCGATCCATCACGGGCTCCGTATGGCGACGATCCCTTATATCCAATAGTTGATCAACGCCTGCAGGTAACGCTACAGGCAGCATCGAGCAAATTACGAGAGGACTTCATCGGTAGCCTGCAGATGTTGGGGATGGACCTGCGCGCTAGGGACGTTCGTTTCGTCGCTTGCAGCTGGAATCTCTCCTATCTGGCGGGGCGGGCTGTGGGCTGGCGTGTATTGATCGATCACATCGAGGTCGGCAGCTTGTCGTATCTGGAGCGGTTGGGTGAAATTGAGCTTGATCCCGCACCAGCGTTGGTCGAGTATTCTCTTGGGCGTCTCGCGATCTCTGTGGGGGTTGTGGATGAAGCTGCACCAACAGAGCGTGGGCGTCAGATTGGTGAGTACGTTTTGGAGCACACCAATCGTGAAGCGATTGACTCATTGTTGTCCCTACACGCTGATGAGTGCGAACAAGCATTGATTGCAGGGCTTTACTACCCAGCATACGATCACGTTCTCGCCTCTATCTACCTGTTGTCAGTTCTTACAGCACGAGATGGTTTGGGCGCAAAGGGGCATGCTGGATGCTCGCGCGTAGCGGGCCTTGCCCGAGGTTGCGCGAAGGCTTACGCGGAGGTGAGCGATGCCTGATCTCCTGCTTGAAATTGGGACTGACGGGATGCCGATCGACGAGGTCTCATCGCGTGCAGTGGAGCTTTCCCTGCGTGTTTATAAGGAAATGTCGGAGAATGGGCTACAGGAAGAGGGGATCCGCGTCATCTATACGCTTTGCCGAGTGGCACTGATCGTGCAAGAGGTGACGTGCCAAGATTCGAGCGTCGAAGAGGTACTGGAAAGTATCTCTCGGATTCTGGGGGGAATCATGACGACACTGACACGTCAAGGAGTGATGCGCAGTGATTCATCGCCCGCCACGTCCATCCGCCCGATCCAACACCTTGTTTGCCTGTATGGAGAGCAAGTCGTCCCGCTTCGTGTAGGAAACGTGATTGCAGATCGTGTAACACGCGGCCACTGGCGGACCAATCAGGAAGAAGAGATTACACTTTCGTCTGCTACCGATTACGAACAGGCACTTGCCAGGGGCGGGGTTATCGTTGACCAGGAGAGGCGCAAGAAAATGGTGAGGGACGCCGTCGCCGTTGCTGCGAGTGAGGCGAGCGCATCCGTAAGGATTGATGAGCCACTCCTTGAGAAGATTGTTGATGGTAGGGAATACCCACAGCCAGTGACTGGCAGAGTAAACCTGCCTTTTGATCTCCAGGTGCCGTTTGTGAATGCTGCACTACGTAAGGCGGGCTTCGTTTCTCTTGCCACGGGCCAGGAAAGCGTTGCTCGATTCATCGGATTTGCCGATGGCTCGGTCGATCGAGATGTCGTCCGTGGCGGCTACGAACGCGTGGCGCGAAGTGCATTGCGAGGCTGCAAGGCCCTGTTCTCGCGCGATCGGAAGGCGTCTTTAGCAGATCACGTTCGCAATCTGCGTGGGATTAGTGACGAATCGGGCTTGGGATCGTTGTGGGAGAAGACCGAGCGCCTACGCGCGCTCTCAGCGCAGATTGCACAAGCAATCGATGCCTCACAAGAAGCAGTCGATCGAGCAGCGTTCCTTTCGCAAGCAGACCTGGCGACGTGGAGTGTGCGTGAGTTTCCATCACTGCATGGTCTTGCCGCTGCAATATACGCCAAGCTCGATGGTGAAGAGCTGGCAGTCTGTGATATGCTCGAAGAGGCAGCAGTTTTCACCTTGGAAACGGGTCAAGTTCCCACCCACAAGGAGGGCTTTGCTATCGCCATTGCGCAGAGGTACGACGATCTTTGTAGCTCGCTCTTGGCAGGAAGCGACATGCATGATGCGCAGGTGAACAGCGCAGCGGACGATCTGATCGGCTTAATGATCGCTGGAAGGGTAGACCTTGACCTTAACCTACTGCTTGATCTGGTGAGTGAGCAGTACCAAGTCCTCGTTCCCACGATGAAGCTAAGAGACCTAGAGGGTGCCCTTAGCATGTGCCTCGAAGATCACCTAGTTAAGTATCTTGAGACAAGTGAACAGATCACACTGCAAATCTCTTCGGCGATTCCACAGGAAGTGAGAGCTAACCCCTACCGCAGTAGCGTCTGTGCACAAGCGCTACAGGAGGCAAGCAGGCGGCAAGGGTTCTTATCATTACTCAATTCGTTTAGGAGTCTGGGAGCGCTCTTCCACGCCGAAACTAGGACTACGTTCGACCCTGCCCTCTTTCAAGGGGAGAATGAGAGGGGCTTGTGGCGCGAATACCTGAAGGCAGAGGGAAAGCTCGAAAGCCTCCTAGCAGTGCTTGACTATAAACAGGCGTTGGACCAGCTCGTAACTTTCACAAGAGCGATCGATCGCTACACGAAAGGTGTGGATTCACATACAGGATCAGTTGAAGTGAGAAATAATCGCCAGGGACTAATCGCCTCCGTTGTTAATCTGTTTACGCGCGTTGGCAACTTCGATGCGCTGTTGGCAATGGACGATCATGTACTAAGCGAAGATAAAAGATGAAATATAGGCTTACAAGCGCGCGCATCGAGGTCTGTGGAATCGAAGTCATCGGTTTCCACGGTTACTACGATGTAGAACGGACGAAAGGGAATCACTTCTTGATCGATCTGAGGGCAGAGGGTGACTTTCACTCTTGCCTTGAAAGCGATCGATTAAAGGAGTCCATCGACTATTCGAAGATGGTGCAGGTCGTTCGCGATGTCAATCGGGCAAAAGACAATCTTCTCATCGAGTCCTTCGCCGATCGGATCGCAAACGCATTGCTCGATGGGTTCCCGCGCATGCAAAAGATTGCCGTACGGGTGGAGAAGCTTCACCCAATGGGTCTGGGAAGAGTGAGATGTGCAGCGATAGAGCTGGAGAAAGAGAGGGAGAACTAGACGACCTTGTCTACCTTGGACTGGGGTCCAACGTGGGGAGCCGCCGCGAGCAGATAGATGCTGCTCTTGGATTCCTCGTGGAGAGTGGCGTGCACATTGTGCGACGCTCCTCCTTCTATGAGACGGAGCCGGTCGGGTACACCGATCAGCCGTGGTTTCTAAACGCGGTTGTCGCGGTTAAGACTGATCTTTCTCCCTTGAAACTCCTTGTTCTGTGCAAAGAGGCCGAGCGTCGAGGAAACAGAGTACACTCCATCCGCTTTGGCCCACGCACGATAGACGTCGATATCCTGCTCTACAAGGGGCAGGCCTATCATGACGACACCCTTCAGATTCCTCACCCTCGCATGCACGAGCGCCGATTCGTTCTTGTTCCGCTTGCCGAGATCGCCCCAGGGATTCATGTCCCGGGAGAGCAGATGCAATACGCCGACATACTGGCGGGGCTCGATGAGAGAAAGAAGGTGGCAAAATCAAAGGAACACGCATTCTGATAACGGTCGATACGACCGAGAAGCACGTGAAGCGGACGCGCGTAGCGATCGTCGAAGACGACAAGTTGATGGAGATCTACTACGCACATCCGACGCAAGAGAACATTGTTGGCAACATCTACAAAGGAAAAGTGGAGGACGTCCTCCCCGGGTTAGGTTCGGCTTTCGTCAATGTGGGAGAGAAGAAGAGCCTCTTTCTTTCGAAGGGCGAAATAAACGATCAGATAATGATCGAGAAGGGGTTCAAGCCGTGGCACGGTGCCGCTCCAATCAACAAACTTCTGCATGCTGGCCAGACGCTTACCCTGCAGGTGAGACGTGGGGGGATTGGATCGAAGAACCCGCAGGGGACGACGAAAATCAGCCTTCCCGGCCGGTTCTGGGTCTTCCTTCCCACGGAGGATCGCCTGGGGGTCTCCCGTCGTGTGGACAGCGTGCGCACACAGCGCCGTCTACGTCGCATCGCGCGTGACCTGAAGAAAGAAGGACAAGGGATGATCGCGCGTACGGCCGCCCAAACGGCGAGTAAGGAGGAGCTAACGCGCGACTATGAGCTGTTGGCACAAACCTGGGAGAGCATCGAATCAGCGGCGAAGTCGTCATCCGCGCCACAGCTTCTGTATAAGGGGATGGGACTTGTGCAGACGATCCTCCGCGATCGCCTCCTTCCTGACGTGGCAGAGGTGATCGTCGATTCAGAGTTCTTCTACGAGAAGATACAGTACTTCCTGGACTACATGCACATGGAAGACTACAAGGAGCGCATCAGTCTGTATGAAGGGAAGGATCCACTCTTTCAACACCATCATCTAGAGGAACAGATTCAGCAGACGCAATCGCGGCGAGTCCCCCTGGACGACGGTGGTTCGATCGTGATCGACGAGACAGAGGCGCTGATCGCCATCGATGTTAACACCGGTGGTGACGTACAGCACCGCAATCAGCGCACTGCGATCCTTAACACAAACCTGGAGGCCGCGTGCGAGATCGCGCGTCAGCTGCGCCTTCGTCAGATGAGCGGGATCGTTGTGGTCGACTTTGTGGATATGGACGACGCTAAAGACGAGCAAGCGCTGATCGACAAGGTGAAAGAGGAGCTGAAGAAGGACAGGATTTCCGCAGACTTCGTTGACTTAACGGGATTGGGGCTGGTGGAGATTACGCGTAAACGCGCTGGAGAGAGCCTCGCTGACATGCTGGAGAGCGCGCAGTTTGAGGCTTGATCGGACGAGAATGAGCCGCTAGAATAGAGGGGCTTAAAGTTGGGCGAATAGCTCAGTTGGGAGAGCGTTCGGGTCACATCCGAAAGGTCGCAGGTTCGAGCCCTGCTTCGCCCATGTTCCCGTTCTCGTCTCCAGCATGGCATTAACTGATACTCTATTTCAACATGATCTAGGTAGTGGTAGTTGCTGTTTCATCAGGGGGAAGAACGAATGCGGGCACTGGTAACTGGAGGAACGGGGTTCATCGGTTCGAGTATCGTGCGCGCGCTTCTGGGTGAGGGATACGAAGTGCGTGCTCTTGTTCGCAGCGGGTCTCATACGGCGAACATCGACGGGCTGGATGTTGAGCGTGTCACCGGTGACATCACCGATTACTCATCTTTGAAGCGGGCCATGCGCGGTTGCACACAGGTCTTCCATGCTGCTGCCCTCTACTCGTTTTGGGTGACAACCCCCGGCCTCATCGAACACGTAAACGTTGATGGAACGAGGAATGTGTTGCAAGCGGCGCTGGAATCAGGAGCAAAGCGCGTCGTCTACACGAGCTCCGTCGCAGCGCTCGCCGTTCCACAGAGAGGGATCCCAGTCGATGAATCGACACCAGTCGACCCGAGGCAAATTATCGGAGCGTACAAGAAGAGCAAGTATGCAGCCGAGCAGGTAGTACTTGAGTATGCGAAGAAGCGACTACCTGTGGTAATCGTCAACCCGTCCTTCCCCGTTGGCCCGCGGGACATAAAACCGACACCGACCGGGCAGACGATCCTGGACTTTCTCAACCATCGCCTCCCGGCATATGTCGATACCGGGATCAATGTCGTCGATGTGGAGGACGTAGCGCGTGGCCATCTCCTAGCGGCGGAGAAGGGGAGAACTGGAGAGCGTTACATCCTCGGGGGAACGAACATGCCGATGAAGGAATTTCTCGGGATTTTGGAGGCGATAACAGGAATTAGCGCGCCGCGCGTGCAATTGCCGTATGCACCTCTCCTCGCGCTGTCGTACCTGAACGCAGGTTGGTGCAGGATGACGAAGACCACTCCCCGCATGACACCGGACACAATACGCATGTCGCGTCACTACATGTACTACGATCCAAGTAAGGCGATAAATGAGTTAGGGATGCCGCAGACTCCGCCCGAGGTGGCGTTGAAGAAGGCGGTCGAGTGGTTCACCGAACACCGGAAGAGTTGACCTGCATCATATGAATTATTCACCACGAAGGGCACGAAGAACATGAATGGGGAAGAGTGGAGTGATCCTCTCGTTTTTCTTCTCCGAATCCCGAGTTCCGATTTCCCCGTTTCCCGCCTGCTTGATTTATGCTGTCGATTTACCTACTGTCTTGCGCTGCGATCAATCTATGAGGAGGAAGCATGAAGGTTCACGAATATCAGGCCAAGGAGTTGTTCTCTTCCTTTTCGATACCCGTTCCCGCAGGTCAGGTAGCCTCCACGCCACGCGAGGCAAGTGACGCCGCCGCCACGTTCTCCGGGCCGGTGGTGGTAAAGGCACAGATCTACGCTGGGGGGAGAGGGAAGGCTGGCGGGGTGAAGCTTGTTGATTCACCGAAGGCGGCGGAGGATGTGGCAAGAAAGATCCTCAATCATCCGCTTGTCACGCACCAGACAGGACCGGAGGGGCGGATGGTCAATCGCGTCCTTGTCGAGGAAGCAACGGATGTCAAGACGGAGATCTATCTTGGGATAACGATCGATAGATCTCACAGGCTTCCCGTGATCATGGCGAGCCCTGCCGGAGGGATGGAGATCGAGCAAATTGCCATGGATTCTCCGGAAAAGATATTTAAGGAGTGGATCTCTCCAGAGATTGGCTTGCGCCCGTTTCAATCCTACCGACTTGCTCTTAAGCTTGGATTGAGTGCGCCGGAGACCAAACAGGTGGCCTTGATCATCGGGAATCTGTACCGCCTGTTTGTGGAGAAGGATTGCTCTCTGGTGGAGATCAACCCACTGGTCATAAGTAGCGATGGTGTGGCGATCGCTCTTGATGCGAAGATCAACTTTGACGATAACGGTCTCTTCCGCCACCCGGAGATCGAGAAACTGCGCGACCCTAGCGAGGAGAATCAGCTAGAGCTAGAAGCAAAGAAGAACAACCTAAATTACATCAAGCTCGATGGTAATGTCGGTTGCCTGGTAAACGGCGCGGGCCTGGCGATGGCCACGATGGACTTGATCAAGCTTGCTGGAGCTGCTCCTGCCAACTTTCTCGATGTGGGAGGAAGCGCGAATGAGGAGATGATCCAGAAGGGTTTTTCGCTCCTATTATCAGATGCCGATGTGAGAGCGGTGTTCATAAATATATTCGGTGGGATCCTACGCTGTGACATCCTTGCCCGTGGCATTGTTGCCGCTGTCAAACATCTTGAGGTAAACATCCCGGTGATCGTGCGTTTGGAGGGGACGAATGTTGAGGAAGGAAGAGAGATACTCGCTCAATCGGGGTTAGAGTTTCTTCGGGCGAAGGATCTCAACGAGGCCGCGACACTCATCGCTCAGGCGCTGCGGGGAGGAGAAGAATGAGCATTCTAGTTGACAAAGAGACACGTGTTTTGGTGCAGGGGATTACCGGCAGGGAAGGGAGCTTCCACACCCAGCAGATGCTCGCCTATGGGACGAACGTTGTAGCCGGAGTTACGCCGGGAAAGGGTGGACAGAGCGTACACGCTGTCCCAGTCTTCAACACCGTGGTCCAAGCGATGGTAGAAACCAAGCCGAACGCAGCGATGATCTTTGTACCTCCCAGGTTCGCTGCCGATGCCATTCTAGAAGCAGCAGAAGGTGGAATTGAGCTTGTCATCTGCCTTACTGAAGGTATCCCGGTGAACGACATGGTGCGTGTGCGCCGGTATCTTGATATTCGCGGCACAAAGCTCATTGGACCGAACACACCGGGGGTCATCTCGCCGGGCAAGTCGAAACTGGGGCTGATGGCCGGCTACATCCATCGCCAAGGTGGCGTAGGGGTGATGTCGCGCAGCGGCACGCTTACCTACGAAGCCGTGAATCAGCTATCGCAGCGGGGGATCGGGCAGTCGACGTGTGTGGGGATCGGGGGGGATCCGATCGTTGGTCTGTCATTCACCGACCTGCTTGCTATGTTCGAGGACGATCCGCAGACAGAGGCAGTCGTGCTTATTGGCGAGATCGGCGGCAACGCGGAGGAGCAAGCGTCTCGTTACATCGCCGACAAATTCACCAAACCGGTCGTTTCGTTCATCGCCGGACGCACGGCGCCTCCCGGACGTCGCATGGGGCACGCAGGAGCGATTGTTACCGGCGGCACGGGTACGGCGACGGCGAAGATTGCCGCCTTAAGCGAGGCGGGAGTAACAGTTGTTGAGAGTCCAGCCCAGATAGGATCTGCAATAGCCGCTGTCATCTGAAGGAACCCACCTTGACACGTGAGAAGAAAAGTGTTATACAATTTTCCTGCTGGTGTTTGTGAACGTGAGCACAAGCACAAACAGCCTGCAATACAAATACACAAGTTGTCTGCGACAATGAGGAGCGAATCGATGCGAATGGAGATTCGGTTTGCAGGTTTCGGCGGCCAGGGAGTGATTTCTGCCGCCAAAATCTCTGGACGGGCCGCTGCAATCAACGATAACCTAAACGCTGTTCTAACCCAATCGTACGGCCCAGA
Organism: Candidatus Bipolaricaulota bacterium; assembly: GCA_027007005.1. Classification (GTDB taxonomy): domain Bacteria; phylum Bipolaricaulota; class Bipolaricaulia; order UBA7950; family UBA9294; genus M55B144. The sequence continues at coordinate 15,568 of JALTFO010000009.1, forward strand.
AGCACGCGGCGGTGCGTGTAACGCTAATGTAGTTATCTCGCAAGAGAGGATTGCCTATCCAGAAGTAACACTTCCTAATCTTTTGGTAATTCTATCTCAGGAAGCGTACACCACCTTTGGTTCAACCATCGCCCCGGGAGGAACGTTGATCGTTGATGAGAACTTGGTCGACGTGGGCAAGGTTCCAACTGGCGTTCACCTGTACAAGGTGCCGGCAACGAAACTGGCGGAAGAGTTAGGAAACAGGATCGTCGCCAATGTGGTCATGCTAGGAGCGGTCGTAGCTATGACCGGTATGGTGAGCAAGAATGCGATGCTGGATTCGGTGCGCGCCTCGGTTCCTGCTCGCTTCCTCGAATTGAACGAGCGCGCATTTGAAACCGGCTACAACTACGGGAGGAAGCTGAAATCATGAGCCGAATCGGCGTCTTTGTCTGTCACTGTGGGATGAACATCGAGGAGACGGTCGACACACATCGGGTGGCGGATACGCTGAAGCTGTACCCCGGTGTCGTGCATGCGGAGGACTATGATTACATGTGCTCCGAGATCGGGCAACAGAAGATCCGTGACGCGATCGTGGAACACAACCTGGATGGAGTGGTCGTCGCTTCCTGTACCCCGGCGATGCACCAGGAGACGTTCCGCAATGCCGCCGAAGAAGTGGGGTTAAACCGTTATCGCTTAGAAGTGGCTAACATCCGCGAGCAGGTCAGTTGGGTCCATTCTGACCGGGAAGTGGCAACACAGAAGGCGATTCGCATGGCGCGAGCCGCGGTGGAAAAGGTCCGCGGGGATGATGATCTGGAGCCGATTGCTGTAGAGCACGAGACTAAGTGTCTTGTCATCGGCGGCGGGATCAGCGGGATTCAGGCAGCAATCGATGTCGCCAACAGCGGCCATAAGGTAATCCTAGTGGAGAAGGATCCGAGCATCGGTGGCCATATGGCACAACTGTCGGTCACATTCCCCACCCTTGATTGTGCTCAGTGCATCCTCACCCCGCGCATGGTGGAAGCATCGCGTCACCCGAACATCGAGCTTCTCACCTACAGCGAAGTGGTAAAAGTCGCTGGCTTCATGGGAAACTATGAAGTAACGATTCGCAAGAACCCGACCTACGTAGACGCGGACAAGTGCAACCTGTGCGATAAGTGCTCTGAGGTTTGTCCGGTAAGTGTGAAGGAGGAATTCAACGAGGGGCTCTCCGAACGCAAGGCGATCTACATGCCATTCGAGCAGGCAATCCCCTCATCCTACGTGCTGGATGAGAATGCCTGCCTGGGGGTGAAACCGATCCGTTGCGGCCTCTGTCAGGATGTGTGCGATGTTGGGGCAATCAACTACGACATGGCCCCCGAAATGATTACCGAGAAGGTGGGGACGATCATCGTCGCCACCGGCTACGACGTGTACGATCCCAGCCACCTCACCGAGTACGGCGGAGGGAAGTATCCCGACGTTGTAACCTCTCTTCAGTTTGAGCGGATGGTCCACCCCTCTGGCCCGATGAAGGGGCAACTGCGTCGGCCCTCCGATGGCAGGCCGGTGAAGAGCATTGCCTTCGTCCACTGTGCTGGCTCGCGTGATCCCGAAAGGCATAAACCTTATTGCTCGCGCATCTGTTGCACGTACACTGCCAAACAGGCGCTCCTGTTCAAGAAAGGAGTACCTGATGGGGTGGCGAACGTGTTCTACATCGACATTCGCACCGACGGGAAGGGATATGAAGAGTTCGCGCAGGGGATCATCTCCGATAAGCGCCCTCGTTACATCAGGGGGAAGGTCGCCAAGGTCGTCGATGAGGGAGATCACCTCACCGTGTGGGGAGCGGATACCCTGAGTGGGAAACGGATGGAGATCGATGTCGACCTGGTTGTGCTAGCGATGGCCATGGTTCCCAGTGAAGGGACTGCTGAGTTGGCCAAGACGCTCCACATCAATGTCGACGAGAACGGTTTTCTCAAGGAAGCCCACCTCAAGCTGCGCCCGGTGGAGACAACGACCGCAGGAGTGTTCATTGCCGGCACGGCGCAAGGACCGAAGGATATCCCCGACTCGGTGGCGCAGGGAAGCGCGGCGGCAGCGAAGGCAATTGCCATCCTCTCCGCAGACGAGCTCAGCCACTCTCCCGAAGTGGCAGCGGTCGATGAACAGCTCTGCTCGGGGTGCGGGATCTGCGCGAGCGTCTGTCCGTACGATGCCATCAAGGTTGAGCGGTCAGGGATCGCAGTGGTGAATGAGATCCTCTGTTCGGGGTGTGGTGTCTGTGCCGCATCCTGCCCAGCAGGGGCGATCGAGGTCAAGAACGAGCGGCACGCGCAGATCGAAGAGATGATCGGCGTCGCGTTGGGAAGTGAGAAATGAGTGACGATACGGGATTTGAGCCGAAAATAATAGCATTTCTGTGTAAGTGGACGACCTATGCTGCTGCCGATCTGTGCGGAGTCAGCCGGATGCCGTATCCATCGAACATCTCCATCATCCGCGTCAACTGCACGGGTGAGGTGACAGCGGACATGATCCTATCCTCTTTTGCAAAGGGGGCTGATGGCATCCTCATCGGTGGTTGCCGGCCTGGACACTGTCGTTACGAGGATGGAAACCTCAAGGGATCAAACGGGGTCTACCTGCTGAAGCGAGCTCTGAAGGAATTCGGTGTCAACCCGGATCGAATTCGCGAGGTCGGCATTGCCGGTGCGCAGGGGTTGATCTTCCAACGGGCGGTGGAGAAGTTCACTGCCGATATTCGCGCCATGGGGCCGTGCCCGGTGATGTCCAATGCCTAACAAGAAGACGTTGGCAATCTACACGGCCGGTGGGTGTGGTGGATGTGGACAGTCGTTGCTATTGAGCCCTAATTTTGCCTCGTTGCTGGACAGGGTTGACCTTCTCTTCTGGGCGAGCTCCGCTTCCGACCTGACAGATGAGGAGATCTCGACTTACGATGACCGTGGGATAGATCTTCTCATCTATGCAGGCACCGTTCGCGGGAACGAAAGCATCGCTACGGCCAATCTCCTGCGCGCCAAGGCAAAGCGGGTCGTCGCTTACGGAGCGTGCGCGCACCTCGGCGGGCTGTGCGGACTAGCAAATGTCTATCCAGGAGCGCAGTTACGTGCTCTTCCTAGTGCCGACGGACAGTTTGTTCAGCCGCTCTCCTCAGTGATCGATGTTGACTACATCCTCCCGGGGTGCCCTCCGCCGCAGGAAATGGTGACAAGGATGGTGGAGGAGCTGTTCATATCCGATGTGCTCCCCAAAGAAGGGACAGTCTTTGCCTCGGATAAGGCGGTTTGCGCGCAATGCGATCGCAAACACGTGCATAAACCTCTCACCAGTATCAGAAGGTTTCATGCCGAACCGCCCGATCCGGAGATCTGCCTCATCGACCAGGGCTACATCTGCCTGGGGCCGGTGACGCGTGGTGGGTGCGGCGCCGTTTGCCTGAAGTCAAACCGCCCGTGCACTGGGTGTGCCGGGCCGGTAGCCGGAGTGCGGGATCAGGGAGGGGCAATACTGCACGCCCTTGCCTCCCTCGTCTCCTTCCCCGGTACCGATACAGGAAGAAAGGAGCATCAGGTGCTTGATTCGATACCGGATGTCATCGGCACAACGTACAAGTACTCCGCGGCCTCCTCGATCCTTAAAAGGAGGGTAAGCGATGGTAAGTAGAGTAATCAACCTTATCCCTGCGTTCGGCGAGGTCGTGCTGTGGAAGAAGGCGGGCCTTAGGGCGCGGGTTTCGGTGCCGGAAGGAGCCGCTGGCTTCTCATCGTTTATGCGCGGTCGGCTGGCCGAGGATGTTCCCCTTTACGTGCAGCGGATCGATGCCCATTGCGCTGTGCCGCAGCATTTGGCGGCGGTGAGTGCGCTCGATCGCTGCTATCACGTGGCGCCCCCGAAGAAGGCGATGGCCATGCGCCGAGCACTTGCTTATGCTGGTTTCTACTTCCATCACTTAGAGGAGCTGTTCTTGAGCCGCGTAGGTGGAAGCGACGGTATCTCGGGGTTGATCAGCACAGACGAATCGCTCTCAGCGGAGGATGTCTTCTCTGCCCTAAGCCTTTCACAGGGGTTGATCACGCTCCTTGGTGGGCGAGCGATCACCCCCGAGCGAGGGATCCCCGGTGGGCTGACATCTGGAATCAGCGGTGAGGCGATCGCTCAGGCGAAACGGGACGCTTCGAAGCTTCTCAGCTTTGCCCTGCAGGCAGAAGAGACCTTCCGCGCCTCCGGTGCAGCGTGGGTGAAGGCGCAGGAGCTCATCGTCCCAGCCTATTCCCTGGCCACGGTCGATGAGGAGGGAGCGATCAGCCTGTACGATGGCGATCTGCGTATCGTCGATGAGCGTGGTAAGGAACTGGCAAAGGGCGAGGCAAATGGCATTCTGACCAAGCTCTTGGCCTGGAAGGAGGAGCTGCCACTTCGTGTTGGGCCTCTCGCCCGATTGAACGTCGGCAAGATCTCGACACCGCAGGCAAGATCACTCCAGGAAGAGATGTTAAGCGCGTTGGGGGAACCGCCGCTTCACCTGCTCAGTGCAGGTCATTGGCAGACGGTGATCGAGCTCGTGCAGTCCTGCGAACTCCTTGCGCAGGCGCTAAACGACCTTGAGAGTGGAAACTCGGGTATCACCTCTCCGCTTGGCGAGCCCGATGAGGGGACCGCAGCGATCGAGGGAGGAAACGGGACGACCGTCCATCGCTACGTGCTCGATGAACAGGGGATCGTTCAGGAGGCACAGGTCTTCCTCCCGCGGCGTGCGCAGGCTGAGAGCATCAATGCGTCCTTGGCATCTGTCATCGGAAGCGACGGTGAAGTCAGCGAGGCGACGATAGAAAGAATCGCTGACGTGATCCGCGCCCACCGTCCGGCGTTTGTTCCCACTGCTCCGCTCCCGCTACGAGTTACTCTGCGCGATGAGGCGGGGAACGCATCCCAGGAATGGAGGAGACCATGACCAAAAAGAAGCAGGCAACGGGCGAGGAACAACTCGCTCTCCTTGAGCTATCGATGGACGAGATCGTTGATAAGATCGAGGAGCTCTCGGGTGAGAACGTATTTGACTGCTACCAGTGTGGAATGTGCTCAGCGGGCTGCCCGATGGCAGACGAGATGGATCTCCTCCCCAATCAGGTGCTACACGCGCTGCAGGTGAAGGATCCAGAGGTGATGAGCGCTAACTCGATGTGGATCTGCGCTAGCTGTTACACGTGCCAGGTGCGCTGCCCGAAGGGAGTGGATCTAGCCAAGGTGATGGAGGCGATGCGCCAGATCTACCTGCGCAAGCAGCTTGATAATGTCCCACTCGACGACCTTAGCCACCGTGAGATTCGCCACCTGCCGCAGATCGCGGTTGTCGCATCATTCAGAAAGAAGACCGGGTGAAAGAATTGGAGAAATTAACGTATTTTCCTGGCTGTACATTGAAGGACACCGCGCGGGATTTCGAGATCTCGGGGATGGCGGTGATGGAGGCGCTTGGTTATGAACTGGAGGAGCTGGAGCGGTGGAACTGCTGCGGAACGGTCTTCTCCCTCACTGAGGATGATCTGATGCACCAGGTGGCCCCGGTGCGCGACCTGCTGCGAGCACAGGAGGCGGGATCAGAGGAGATCATCACCCTCTGCTCCATGTGCTACGCCACGCTCAAGCGGACGAGCCTGTTCGTGAACGGGAATCAAGAGCGGTTGGACAAGCTGAACGCGTTCATGAATAAAGAGGTCGATTACGAGGGGAAGGTGAGCGTACACCATCTGCTCGAGGTTCTGCGTGACCGCATCGGATGGGAGAAGATCGAGGAGCGGATCACAAACCCCTTGGAGGGGCTGAACGTAGCTCCGTTCTACGGGTGCACCCTCCTGCGTCCTAAGGAGATCGCGATCGACGATACCGATGCCCCGACTGTGCTGCAGGACCTAACAACAGCGCTGTGGGCGACCCCGGTCGACTACCCCTACGCAGTGGAGTGCTGCGGGGCGTACCAGGTGGTCGATCATCGTGAGGTCGTTGTCGAGAGGACACACCGCATTCTTAGCGCGGCGCGGCGGGCGGGAGCAGATGTGGTGATCGCCAGTTGTCCATTATGTCATCATAATTTGAGCGATACACAGAAGGAACTTATCCGGACAATCCCCGATTACGAGGAGATGCCGATTATCTATTTCACCCAGCTGATGGCGCTGGCGTACGGCGTTGAGGCGGGGAAGATACCCGCCTCACTCAAGGCCAAAATAAAGCACCTTCAGACGGTCAAGGGGGAGGGATGAGATGGCGAGTAAGAAACCAGAAAGAGAAATGATCCGCATTCATGTGATGGGGAAGACCTACGAGGTTCCTGCTGGTCTGACGATCATGGATGCGATGGAGTATGCGGGCTACCGGTTCACGCGTGGGGCCGGTTGTCGATCGGGTTTTTGCGGTGCGTGTTCCACCGTCTATCGGCACGAGGGGGACTACCGGCTGCAGTTTGCCCTGGCTTGTCAGGAGACGGCGCAGGATGGGATGTACCTGGTACAGCTCCCGTTCACCCCTGCTCCGCGGGTCAATTACGACATCGAAAAGATCAATCCCAAGGAGAATGTGCTCCTGCAGTACTACCCGGAGATAGCACGGTGCGTCTCTTGTAACACGTGTACCAAGGCCTGCCCGCAGGACATCCAGGTGATGGACTACATTCAGGCGGCGCTTAGAGGCGACATCGCGAAGACGGCGGAGCTATCGTTTGACTGCATCCAGTGTGGCCTGTGCAGCATGCGCTGTCCAGCCGACATCAAGCACTACCACATGGCGCAGATGGCGCGGCGCGTCTACGGGCGGTACATGTCACCGGTGCCACAACACCTTGAGGATCGCCTGCAGGAGATTGCGGAGGGAAAATTCGACGCTGAACTAGACCGGCTGGTCGGTATGAGTCGGGAGGAACTCGAGGCTGCGTATGCGGCCCGAGTGCGAGAGGAAGCACCAGCGGGGAGTGAGAGAAGTGAGTAAGAAGGGATTTGTCGGCGGTTACCCGGCGTACATGCGCGAGTCGATCGAAAAGGTAGAGGCGACAAGGAGCAAGCGGCTGAAGGAAGGGCCACTTCCCCCGATGAGCCCGGAGGAGAGGGAAGCGATCCTGGAACGCAACCACCCCGACTACAAGCCGAGCGGGAAGCGAAAGCTGGCCCTAGGTCCTTCCGCTGGAGAGATGGTCCCACACGAGGTGGCGGATATCATCGAGTCGCACCCGGTGATCGATCCGCGCAGCGTTGATCTATCCAAGGTAGACTACGACGTTGATGTACTGGTTATCGGTGGCGGAGGAGCAGGGACAGTGGCGGCGATCTTCGCCCACGAGCAGGGAATACCTGTAGATCGGATACTGATCGTCACCAAGCTGCGGCACGGGGACTGCAACTCGATTATGGCGCAGGGCGGAATTCAGGCGGCGGATCGGCCACAGGACTCGCCCGCGATCCATTACTTGGACGTGATGGGGGGCGGGCATTATGCCAACAAGCCGGAACTGGTGCGAGCGCTCGTCAGCGATGCTCCGGGGATCATCCGCTGGCACGAGGATATGGGCGTGATGTACGACAAGATCGATGGCGAGTACATGGAGGCGCACGGCGGTGGGACATCGCGCATGCGCATGCACTCGGCGAAGGACTACACGGGCAAGGAGACGTTCAACGCCATTCGCGATCAAGCACGCAACCTGAACATTCCTGTTCTCGAGTTCTTCCCAGCGGTGGAGTTGCTCCTCGACAAGCACGGGCACGCAGCGGGCGCGGTCGTTTACAACATTGAGACGGAGGAGTACCGGATCATCCGCGCCAAAGCGACCGTATTGGCGACCGGCGGGTTCGGTCGTATCCACATACAGGGCTTCCCGACGACCAACCACTACGGAGCGACGGCGGACGGGCTGGTGATGGCCTACCGTGCTGGAGCGAACATCATCGACATGGATTCAGTGCAGTATCATCCGACGGGTGTCGCCTTCCCCGCGGCGATCCTTGGCCAATTGGCGACGGAGAAGCTGAGAAACCAGGGAGCGATGCCGGTGAACAAGGACGGTGAAGCGTTCGTCTTCCCGCTCGAACCGCGCGATGTGGAATCTGCGGCATTCATCGAGGAGTGCTGGGTGAAGAACAAGGGGATCGAGACGCCGAGTGGGATCCGTGGCGTATGGCTCGACACCCCGATGATCGATGCGATTCACGGGAAGGGGACGATTAAGCAGGCTCTTGCAGCGATGTGGACGATGTGGCATCGGCATGATATCGACATCACGGTCGATCCGGCGCTGGTCTACCCCACGCTCCACTATCAGAACGGAGGGGTGGAGATCGATGCCAACGGTTACACCCGCGTTCCCGGCCTGTTCGCTGGTGGTGAGTGCGAGGGAGGAGTGCACGGGAAGAACCGGCTGATGGGAAACTCGCAGCTTGACTACAACGTGTTCGGTCGTCGGGCTGGTATCTCTGCTGGCAAGTGGGCAAAGGAGGCTAAAGTGGACGAATTGTCCCTGCAGCACGTGATTGACTACGAGCAGGCGCTGGAGAAGGCCGGGATAGATACCGACCGCAAGGCGCCGATCATCCTCCCCGACTACCGACCGGAGAGCGTGCGTGAGCGGACACTCGGGCATCTGCTATGAAAGGTGAGACAGTGGACAAAGCAAACACGGGCAGTCGCTGGAACACAGCGAATGGGACGATCACCATCGTCGATGATCTGTGCAAGGGGTGCGGTCTGTGCATCGAGTTCTGTCCGATACAGGTTTTAGGGAAATCAGAGCACTTCAATGAGAAGGGGTATCATTATCCGGAGATGCTTGAGCCGGAGAAGTGTGTAAACTGTGGTTACTGCCAGCTCCTCTGCCCCGATTTTGCCATCTGGAGCGAGCGTGACGATAAACAAGAAGGTGAGAGGGATGAGTAACAAGGATATCCTGGCTGGGGAGTACTTCCTAAACGGAGACGTTGCCTGCGCCGAGGGGGCGATAGCCGCTGGTTGTCGGCTGTTCGCCGGCTACCCGATCACCCCGCAATCGGAGATCACCGAAAGGATGGCGCTCCGGCTACCCATAATCGGTGGCTATTTCCTCCAGATGGAGGATGAGCTGGCATCGATCGCTGCCATCCTTGGCGGAGCATGGGGAGGGATGAAGGCGATGACAGCTACCTCCGGCCCTGGATTCTCTCTGATGATGGAGAACCTCGGTCTGGGGATCATGACCGAGACCCCATGCGTAGTCGTAGATGTACAGCGCGGTGGGCCAAGCACCGGCCTTCCGACCGCCACCTCGCAGGGAGACATGATGCAGGCGCGCTGGGGGACGCACGGTGACCACGAGATCATCGCCTTTGCGCCCGCCTCGCCGCAGGAGATGTTCGACCAGACAGTGAAGGCGTTCAATCTGTCGGAGCACTTCCGACAACCAGTGCTGATCATGGCCGACGAGGTGGTGGGGCACATGATGGAGCGGGTGACTATCGACCCAGACAAGATCGAGATCTACCCGCGGCGCAAGCCGAGTGTTCCCTATGACAGGTTCTTACCGTATAAGGGTGGCGCCGACCTCGTCCCGGAGATGGCCTGCGCTGGAGATGGATATCGGATACATGTGACTGGCCTGACCCACGACGAGCACGGCTATCCGGACCTGACGGTGGAGAGCCAGAAGAAGCTGATGGAGCGATTGATGAACAAGATCCGGTTGAACGCTGATGAGATAATCGAGGTAGAGGAAGAGAACACACGCGGTGCGGATGTCGTCCTCGTCACGTACGGGATCGCTGCACGCACATCGCTGCGGGCGATAGAACTGGCGGCGGAGAAAGGGATCAAGGTGGGGATGCTGCGGTTGATCACGGTGTGGCCGTTCCCAGCAAAGGAGGTGCGCGCGATCGCCGGTGAGGTGAAGGGGATCATCGTCCCGGAACTGAACTTGGGCCAGATGGTGCGCGAAGTGGAGCGAGCTGTCGCTGGAAAGTGCCCGGTGCGCCTTGTTCCCCACGCTGGCGGCGGCTTACACCGGCCGGAAGACATCCTCGCAGCAATCGAGGAGGTGGCATAGATGAGACACGTTATGACCAAGCCCGTACCAGAGATGGTACAGGATGCCCATCATCCGCTGGAGCACTACTTCAGAAGCGAGCGTCTACCGCACATCTGGTGCCCGGGATGCGGCCTGGGGACGTCTATGTCCTGCTTGGCAGCGGCGTTTGGCCACCTCAAGCTTGATGTAGATGATGTTTCCGTCGTCTCGGGGATCGGTTGTTCTGGCCGGCTCGCCGGTTACATGCGCCCCGATTCCTACCACACCACGCATGGGCGAGCCCTCCCGTTTGCCACGGGCTTGCGAGTAGCACTGGAGAAGACCAAGCCCGGCCACAAGGTGGTCGTGTTCAGCGGAGACGGAGACTTGTTCTCCATCGGAGGGAACCACTTCATCCATGCCGCGCGCCGAAACATCGACCTAAGTGTGTTCTGCGTCAACAATTTCAACTACGGGATGACCGGTGGACAGGTTGGACCGACAACGCCTCTCGGATCAAAGGGGACGACGGCCCCCTACGGGATGTTCGAGCACCCGTTCAACCTCCCCTACCTTGCTGCCTCGTCCGGCGCCCCCTACGTTGCGCGGTGGACGACGCTGCACGTGCATCGTCTCCAGCAGGCGATGGAAGAGGCAATCCAGAAGCGTGGGTTCACCTTTGTGGAGATTATCGCTCCATGTCCGACTAACTACGGTCGCAAGAATGGGCTCCCTACCGGCCTCGACGAGATGCGCTACTACAGCGAGAAGGCAGTGATCGAGAACTTCGCCGATCCGAAGGACGCAGACATCATCCCGGGCAAGGAATTCATCGTTGGTACGTTCGTAAACGAGGACAAGCCCGACTACCTGGAGATCTACGATAAATTCGTACGTGATCACTTTGGAGGCAAAGAGAAGTGAGCAGCGATGAGGTGATCGAGCACCTAGTCTCCGCGATCCGTCAGGCGGAGACGGTCCTTCCCCAGGACGTGGTCAGCGCCCTGAAACAGGCAAAGGAAGTGGAGAGCGGTGCTGCGCGTGTGCAGCTTGAGGCGATGTTGAAGAACGCCGATGCAGCGCGCGATGGGTCGATACCGATGTGCCAAGACACGGGTATTCAGAGCTTCATAGTGCGTGCCGGTGCCAAATTCCCGGGCCTCTCTGCACTGCGTTCACAGATCATCGCTGCCGTGCGGCGCGCTACATCCGAGGTGCCCCTGCGGCCGAACACGGTCCATCCGTTCACCGGGGACAATCCCGGCGACAACGTTGGCGAGCACATTCCCTATATCAGTTGGGAGATCGTTGATGGCGATAGCTGTGCGATCGACCTTTTGCCCAAAGGCGGTGGGAGCGAGAACTGCGCTGCACTGGGGATGCTCCCGCCCGGAGTGGGGATCAATGGAGTCAAGCGGTTCATCGTCGATCATGTGGTCGGCTGCGGTGGGAAACCGTGCCCGCCGGGGATCGTGGGCGTGGGGATCGGTGGAGGTGCCGATCTATCACTCAAGCTCGGCAAGCTGTCGCTGTTGCGCCCGGTCGGCTCCCGCCATCCTGAGGGGAAGATTGCGGCTTTAGAAGAGGAGCTGCGCGATCTGATCAACGCTAGCGGGATCGGGCCGATGGGTTTGGGAGGAAGAACGACCTGCCTTGATGTGCACATTGAGTACGCGCATAGACACCCCGCCTCCCTTCCTGTGGGGATCGTCTATCAGTGTTGGAGCGATCGGCGAGCGCGGGTGACGATCGATGCTAGTGGAAAGATCGAGGTGACCTAGATGGAACGTATACTCACTACACCGATCTCGGAATCAGAGGCGCGTGACCTGCATGTGGGGGATGTGATATACATTACCGGCACGATCTTCACCGCGCGCGATGAAGCTCACCTGATGATGCTGGAAAAGGGAGAACCGTTTCCCGTAGATGGCCTAGCCGTTTACCACTGTGGCCCAGTCGTGCAAAAAAAGGATGGAAGGTGGAGGATCGTCTCTGCAGGGCCGACGACGTCGGCGCGGATGGAGATCTTCGAGGATCGCTTCCTGGAGAAGTTCCCGGTGAGGGTTATCATCGGCAAGGGGGGGATGGGCGAGAAGACACTTGCTGCCCTCCACAAGGTAGGCGCGGTCTACACCCACTACACCGGCGGAGCGGGGGCACTCGCCGCGCGGGCGATCAGTGAGGTCAGCGATGTCCATTGGCTCGACAAGCTGGGGATGCCCGAGGCAGTGTGGGTCCTCTCCGTTGAAAAGTTCGGCCCGCTCACAGTGGCGATGGACTCTCACAGCGAGAGCCTGTATAACACTGTAGGCAAGACGGTGAGCGAGAACATGAAAACGATCCATGACAGAATTGAAAGGAGCAAATGATGGGCGAGGAGAAACTGAGCGTAGAAGAGATGAAGCGGCGGGCGGAGATCCCCGCCAAGAAGGCACCAGGGTGGCATGCGTTCTACCGTGGGAAGATAGAGACGACGCTCAAGTGTGCCGTCACTGATGTGAGCGACTTCGGGATCTGGTACACCCCAGGCGTGGCTGCCCCGTGCAGGGAGATCGAGGCCGATCAGAGCAAGGTGTTCGACTACACGAACAAGGCAAATACAGTTGCCGTTGTCTCAGACGGGTCGCGCGTCCTCGGGTTGGGGAACATTGGGCCGCACGCTGGCCTTCCGGTGATGGAGGGGAAGGCACTCCTGTTCAAGTACCTTGGCGGAGTGGGGGCGTTCCCGATCATGCTCGATACTCAGGACCCAGAGGAGATCATCCAGGCGGTGAAGTGGATTGCCCCCGCATTCGGTGGGGTGAACCTAGAGGACTTTGCCAATCCGAAGTGCTTCTACATCCTCGATCGCCTGAGGGAGGAGCTCGACATCCCTGTCTGGCACGACGATCAGCAGGGGACAGCGTCGATCACCCTTGCTGGGTTGATCAACGCCCTCAAGGTTGTCGGAAAGGACATAAACAAGATCACCTACTGCGTCATCGGGACCGGTTCGGCGAACGTCGCCTTCGTGCGCATCCTCCTCTCCGCCGGTGTCCCTGCCGGTAACGTGATCATGGTCGATAGCAAAGGAATCTTACATCCTGGTCGCGAGGACCTGGAGAAGAATCAGGACAAGAACCCCTACAAGTGGCACTACGCCCAGGTGACGAACGCCGAGCATCGTACCGGTGACATGGCAGATGCCATAGCGGGAAGCGACGTACTGATCGCTGCCTCTAAGCCTGGCCCAGGGACAATTAAGCAAGAATGGCTACAGGCGATGAACAAGGACGCCATTGCGTTCATTATGGCTAATCCAACACCGGAGATCTGGCCGTGGGAGGCAAAGGAGGCCGGGGTGCGCATCGTCGGCACGGGAAGGTCCGACTTCCCAAACCAGGTCAACAACTCGATCGGCTTTCCCGGGATCTTCCGCGGTACGCTTGACGTCTTTGCCAAGACGATCACCGACGAGATGGCAATCGCCGCCGCGCACGCTATAGCGGAGACGGCGGAGAAGAAGGGAATAAACGACAATTACATCGTCCCTACGATGATGGAAACTGAAGTGTTCGTAAACGAGGCGGTCGCCGTGGGTCTGAAGGCGATCGAACAGGGGATCGCGCGGCGTATCCTTACCGAAGACGAACTGCGCAACGAAGCCGAGACGAAGATCCGCCACGCACAAGCCGAGACGAAGATCTTAATGGACGCAGGACACATCCCTCCTCCACCGAGCGATTGAGGCAAAGAGGAAACATACAAACATGAAAGCCGGCCCATTTGTGAGCCGGCTTTTGTTTTTTCGCAAAGCCTCTCATGTAGATATCACCAGCTCTATGAGGCTACAAAGACATATATCGGTGGAAGATGGCGCGTTGTGAAAACATATGTATTCGCGGTCACTTTGTTCCATTGTCCTCATAGAAATCCTAGAATCTCAGGTATTCTTTTTACATAAGAACTTTCTTAATCGTTAAGCATTGCTTATAACATGTGTTGCAGGGTTACTTCTCCCACATGCCTCTGATTCTGTTTGCGATGTCCGTGCTAGCATCAATACCCATTGACACATCATCTCCTGGTTCGTACTCCAGGTGAACCTCATCGATACTCGCCATTACATCGTCTGTAAAGAAGCGACAGCGCTGGGCATAGGTGTGGCCGTCGGTGAGCGCGTACCACTTGAAGTAGTAGCGCAGCGGCCAAGTGATGTACAGGAAGTCACGCGCCCTCGTGAGGGCGACGTAGGTCAATCGCAGTTCCTCTTCGATCTCATCCTGCGAGCCGGTGGACATGTCTGATGGAAGGAACCCATCGGCGGCGTGGGTGAGGTAGACTACGTCCCATTCACAGCCCTTGGCAGAATGAATCGTCGATAGCACCAGCCAGTCTTCATCTCGGCGTGGCGTGCCGGCTAGATCACTCGTTGATGTAGGAGGGTCGAGTTGCAGGTCGGCGAGGAAATCCTGCCTCGACTTGTACCCTGCTGCGATCTGCTCCAGGCTGATCAGATCTCGCGTGCGCGCTGTCGGATTCTCGTAGAGTTCGTTTAGCAGCGGATCGTAGAACTTTCTGATTCGCTCAATCTGCAACGCCGGGTTGAGATCCCCATCCACAATATCGTCCATGACGCTGGCAAGCGCAGCTAGCGCTTCTCTCGCTGCCGGCCTGACGTGAAACGACCGTATCGCTCTGGGATCGTTTCCCTCTTTGGCGATGTGCTTCACGGCACGCGCCGCGGTTCCAGGACCGATTCCAGCGATTAGTTGCAGCGCTCGAAACCAAGCCATCTCATCGCGTGGGTTCTCCACGATGCGCAGGAAAGAGACGAGGTCTTTCACGTGTGATGCTTCGAGAAACCTCAAACCACCGTACTTGTGATACGGGATGTTCCTGCGGGTAAGCTCGATCTCCAGGGAATCTGAGAGGTGCCCCGCGCGAAAGAGGACTGCTTGCTTTCGTAACGGGATCCCTTGCTCATAGTGGCTGAGAACTCGATCGATCACGTATTCATCCTGCTGCGTCTCATCCTTGCACGTGACGAGCTTCGGACGCTCGCCATCTTTACGCTGCGACCAGAGATTCTTGGTGTGCCGCTGCCTTGCTGCTGCGATGACGAGGTTCGTTGTTTCTAGGATCGGGGAGACGGAACGGTAGTTCTGTTCAAGCTTGATGATGGTTGCACCATCAAACTGAGTTGGAAAGTCAAGGATGTTTCTCACCGTTGCCCCGCGGAAGGCGTAGATGCTCTGGGCGTCATCCCCCACCACCATGATGTTATCGTTTCCATGGCGCATCCCACGAAGAATACGTGCCTGGATCGGGTTTGTGTCCTGATACTCATCGACCAGTATGTGATCGAAGCGGGATGAGAGTTCTGAGGCTAAGCGATCGCTAGAGAGGATCTCCGCCCAGTAGAGGAGAAGATCGTCATAGTCGAGCACGTTGCGCTCCTGCTTGCGGGCCACATACTGGCTGAATATGCTGCGCAGCTCCTTCTCCCACATATCGCACCAGGGAAAGTACTTCTCCAGCACGTCATGAAGTGGCATCGATCCGTTGACGGTGCGCGAGTAGATGGCAAGGCATGTTCGCTTCCGAGGGAATCTCATCTCTTGGCTGTGCAGCCCCATCTCGTGGCGGATCATCCCGATCAGATCCTCCGCATCTCCCTGATCGAGGATGGTGAAGTCCTTGCTGATCCCGGCGGCGGTTGCGTAGATGCGCAGGAGCCTGTTTGCAGTGGCGTGAAACGTCCCGCCCCAGACACGCCCTGTAACAGGAGTGCCACGTTCCGCGATTCGCGAAGCGCGGTGCAACATCTCTTGAGCCGCGCGGCGGGTGAAAGTGAGGAGGAGTATCCTCCCCGGATTGACCCCGCGTGAGATAAGATAGGCGACACGGTAGGCGAGCGTCTTCGTCTTTCCCGTACCCGCACCGGCGACGACCAGCAGCGGGCCATCACTGTGTGTCACAGCGGCGCGTTGCTGCGGGTTCAACTCGTCAAGCCAGGACGGTTCATTTGCGCTCTTGTTCATGCTCATAACATTAGTCGATTCTCAGTATGGAAGCCAGTAGCGGGTGGCGGTAAGCTCTGTGCGATTCAAGGAGGATGCTGTATGACGAAGCTAACGGTGGACACGATCGATCAGGTGATCGAGGTGATCACATCAAAGGAATCGACGCGTCTTGATCTCGCGGGAGTCGACTTCATCGATCCCTACAGCCTTCTCCTCCTTGCTCTTTCACTTCGTCACAGGGAGAACCTCGAAAGGCCGCTTCATGTCAGATGGCCAATCAGGAAAGACGTGCAAGGTTGGATGCGTGCGATGGGGTTCTTCGCTGAGATCGATGATCAAAAACCCACGTTGCTCAGTACTTCATCCAGGTCACCGGCTCTGCAACCGATCACTCACATCACTGGAGAAGATAGTGTATCACGTTTGGTGAATGCCTTCAACAGGCGCCTCCATGAACGCTATCCGCTCACCGATGAAGCGCGCAATGCCCTGGTGAAGATCATGTTTGAGCTGTTTCAGAACATTCCCCAACACAGCAATGCTACCGGAGAAGTCGCTGATCCGTACGGCCTGGCTGCGATGCAGGACTACTCTGGTTCCATCTTCCTCGCCGTAGCGGACGCCGGGATTGGCCTTGCTAGGAGCCTTTCTACGCGGGAGGGATTCGTCGATCCAAGCGATGCCAGTGCTCTTAACCACATTGTCTACGATGGGATGAGTCGATTCTCTGATCCTGGACGCGGAGGCGAGCTGCGGAGGATCGCGCAACTGGTGCGCAAATGGGACGGGTTCCTCGCCATTCGCAGCGGAGAGGCTCTCCTGTATATGGACGCGGAGCGGGGTGATATCTACGATGCACCGTATTTCCCCGGTGTGCAGATTGGCCTACGCCTTCCCCAGCGAGTCTTTGGGATTGGGGCCGCGGTTGACAACGGGGCGTTTCTGTAGTTCAATGAACATAATGAATGAACAAACGTTTCCAATTGCTCCATTCGGCGTGCGCCTCGGGACGCGGTTAGAGGGAAAGGGGGCACGCGAGAAGCTCCTTGCAACGCTTTCATCGATCCCGGAGCCAGGGCGGCTTATCGTCTCGCTCGATGAGGTGGAGGTATTGAGCGGATCCTTTGCCGATGAGACGATTGCCCTCTCCTGTGCTCGCCTCGCCACGGGAGAGTATGGCGATCGTTACCTCATCGTGCGCTCACCGAGCCTAGAGATCGTCGAGGACCTTTCGCACAAACTCGAACGCCGACGCCTGGCGATGCTTTGTCTTATCGATGATCGGTGGGATGTGCTTGGCCAGCTCGCTGCGCCAATGCGGGAGACATTGGCATTGGTCATTAAGCACAAAGAGACGACAGCGAAGGAACTTGCGGGGATGCTCGGCATTCGTCACAACGCCTGCCTGCACCGCGTGGGACGACTCGCAGATCTTCGTCTCATTCGGCGAGAAAAAATCGGTTTAGCCGGTCCATATCCGACTTATCGCTTATCTTCCATCATAAATCCTTGACGATCCTGTGTTCAGTTAGTACACTGAACATGGTGAACAATTATGTACCAACCAGTATCAGAGCCGATCGATGCCTACGTCATCTACAAGCGTGGTGCGCCACATCCCATATTGCGTTCCTTCCGCTGGGGGAAGCGGCGCTTTGACATCACATCGACGAACCTCGTCTACCCGGAAAGAGAAGGGGAGACACTCTTCCTCTGCTATGCAGTGAACTCCGGGAAAAATCAGTTTCAGCTCCGCCTCAATACCAATCGTAGCCTGTGGACCCTAGAAGCTATCGATGTGGAGGGATAATGGCGCGCATCATCATGCACCTCGATATGGATTCCTACTTCGCCTCGGTCGAGCAACAGGCGAACCCGACGCTTCGGGGGATACCGATTGCCGTTACGGGCAGGCCCCATGAAAGTTCGATCATCGTTGCAGCATCCCGTGAGGCGAAACGCTGCGGGGTGAAATCGGCAATGCCCAACTGGGAAGCGCTAAAGCTGTGTCCATCCCTAAAACTCGTTTCTGGAAAGGCTGAACGCTACATCGCGACGACGAAGCGTTTTTTGTCGATCCTCAAGCGCTACACGCCGCTACTTGAGGTGTTCAGTATCGATGAGGTGTTCATGGATATCACGCAGGAGTCACGGCGCTACGGCGGACCGCTTGGGATGGCCCGCTTGATCAAGGATGAATTTCGGGAAGCGCTGGGTGAGTACATCACCGCCACGGTGGGGATCGCTCCCAACAAAGCGTTCGCTAAACTGATCGCCAATCGCAACAAGCCAAATGGGATCGGACAACTGCGCGATGAGGAGATTTCATCCCTCTTAGCGGAAATTCTAATTGGTGATATCTGCGGGATCGGTAGAAGGATTGAAGGTCGACTCAATCGCGTAGGGATTCATACCCTGGCTGATCTCGGGCACACGTCTGAGCGGTACTTGAAGCAGGAATTCGGTGTGTACGGCCTGTTCCTAAAGGAGATTGGGCAGGGGCGCGACCCAACGCCGGTGATCCCCTACACCACCGCCGCTCCGGTGAAGTCGGTGGGACACTCCAAGTCTCTTCCCCCGCAACTGCGAGCGTTCAACCTTGCCCTTCTCGTTCTACGCGGGCTGTGCGACAAGGTGGGCCGGCGGATGCGCAAACTTGGCTACGTCGGGCGGACGGTCTACTTTCACTTTCGGCTGGGATCGATGGGCCCACACCACGGAAAGCAGATCACTCTTCCTTTCTCTACCGACGATGGAGAGACGATCTACAACGCCTGCCTTGCCATCTATCGAAAGATTCCCGTTCATCCGGATAGCGTCTCCCAGGTTGGTGTCTCCGTAAGCAACCTCACCGAAAAACGGGGACGTTCCGGGTATTTACTTACCAAGGATCAGCAGCGCGAGCGATTGAACAGTGCGGTTGATCGCATCCGTGATCGCTTCGGCGAGCGAGCGATCGTCACCGGTGAGACGTTGCTTTTTGACGTGATCCCGGAGCACGTCGGTGGATTCTCGCAAGGGAAGGAGTGGGAGTTCTGATATGATACTCACTCGTTGCCTTGAATGACGCCCATGAGATGAAGTGTCAGGGTTCAGGCTACATAAGGCCTTTCACCGCCGAGTAGAGAGGAGGCGCGCATTATTTAGGACAGTGACTTCCGCTGTATCGGCCGTTTCCAGCTGCGTGGCAAATAGCACCAGTCCATGTAACACGATTCCTCCTCCCTCTCTAAAACTCCGTACGTCGGGTTTTCCTCAATACGGCTTCAAACTGGAATTTGACCACGACTTTCACCAGTGAGTGCGGGGTTAAGCACAAGGTCTGCGTTCACCCGTCCAACACCAACTTATACGTGGCCTAAGCTCTTGGTTCAGGCAAGAGCGTTTCCCCAGCTTTCGCTGGTTCTCCCGTAGTCGAGATCTAAGCTCAAGCGGTACTCCCTTCAATATTGCCAACAGCACTCCAGTCCAGAGGCCCTTGGCTCGCCAATGGGTTATGTTGTCCCATCAGGTCATCGCTTACTACGGCCTCATCCGAAACTCTCGCCCCTCCCATCGACTTATCTATTACTACGATGGGTCTTCGCCCTACGACCTTGTATGGGCTGGTAGCGAGAGGCTCCCCAATTTGCTCCGCCTGTCTTTCCCTTCCGTGCCGCCTTCCGTACCCCGGTGGACCAAACGGTTGCACATGGCTGTTCCTTCACCGTTCGTACTAGCCTTCACCTTCTTCGCACAGGCTCGGCATCCACAACCCACACCGCCGGTTCTCGCATGGGACGTGTAACGAGGCTGCAAAGTTCGCTTTATGCTACGGCCCGGAAAGTTTGCTAGTCCTGCACCGGCAAGGACATCTACTTCCAAGCTTTCATCCCCTAAAGTCACCTCCAAGAGACGTCGGATATACTATGCGGGTATACAG
>JALTFO010000010.1 GCA_027007005.1 Candidatus Bipolaricaulota bacterium
GGAACGGTTGAACACGTACTCTTCGCCTGGGTAGCCTCGCCTGATGAGTACGCGTCTCCCGGAGATGTCGGAATCGAAGATCGACCCGGGGAGGCCGGAGGAGAGGCTGATCGCGTTGTTCACATCGACCGGGCCATTTACTAGCGGGAACTGACCGCTCAGCGCCGAGCGCAGCAGGAACTCGCTTGCCGGTTTTCCCCGTCCGCTTGCGTGATACTTGCCGTAACGAAGCATCCTGCGAACACGCCTACGCACCTCTGGTGAGACGTATTCTTCACCAACGCTCTGCGCTTCCAGAATAACTTTTGCGAGAAAATCCGGTGCACTCTCGGTTGGAAGTGGTGGGTTTATCTCCTCCGCCCAGATGAGTGCTGGTAAGACCGGGCATGGCTGCAGGTCATCGCTAAGTTCAAGCACGTATTCCATCGACACCTTCCTTTACAGGGGAGGCAATCAGGTCATATCCATCAGTCCCTGTGACCTCCACCTCGACAAACTGCCCTACGGCAAGATCGCTTGCCTCAACGTAGGTGATACTGTCAACATCCGGAGCCTGGGTGCTGGAGCGAGCAAGCCATGTCCCATCATCATCTCCTGCCTCATCGATCACAACCTCCATCTGTGTACCAACAAGTGAGTCATTCCGCGCGAAAACGATCTCCTGCTGAGCAAGCATCAGCTTGCGCACCCGCTCCTTCTTAACTTCATCGGGGATCTGATCGGGCATGAGCGCGGCTGGTGTGTCTTCCTCCTGTGAATAGGGGAAGACGCCCAAGTGATCGAAGCGCAGTTCCTTAACGTATTGCAGTAGCTGGCGGAACTGAGTATCGGTCTCGCCCGGAAATCCGGCGATGAACGTTGTACGAATATTGATCCCGGGAACGTGTGCACGTAGACGCTCGATTAGCTTCAATGATTCCGCAACGGTGACACCTCGCCCCATGCGACGGAGAATGTCATCGTTTAGGTGCTGCAGTGGGAGATCAACGTACGGGCAGAGCTTCGGTATCTGGGCGTAAGCGTCGATCAACTCTGTAGGGAAGTGAGCCGGATGGGTGTAGAGCAGGCGCAACCAGTGCAGATCTGGGATCCGTGCCAATTGCGCTAATAGATCATGGATGCGTATGCCGCCTGGGTTCTCCGCTCCGTAGACGGTGGTATCCTGGGCGATAACGTTGATCTCGCGTACACCACGTTCCACTAGCTCCTCGGCCTCTTGGATTATCTCTTCTGCTGGACGGCCATGATACGGGCCACGAATTAGGGGAATGGTGCAGTAGGTGCACCTATTGTCGCAGCCATCGGAGATACGAAGATACGCAGTGTGCGCCGGGGTAAGGAGGAAACGCCCGCTATCACAGGTCTGCGCAAACCCACAGGCTTCGAGTATCTCCTCATCCTGGTTCAGACCGAAGACACCATCCACCTCAGGAAATCCGGCACGCAGTTCCTCGGCGTAGCGCTGCGCCAGACATCCCATCACAATTAACTGCTGACACTGTCCCTGGTCCTTGTAGCGGGTATAGTCGACGATCGTGTCGATCGACTCACGTTTAGCCGGCTCGATGAACCCACAGGTGTTGACGATGATGATATCTGCTTCCTCTGGTGCTGCGCCGACAATTGCCCCAGCGGCAGCGAAACGGGCAAGAATTCGCTCAGAATCCACCAGGTTCTTTGCACAGCCCAGACTGGTCAGGTGCACACGCGCTCGGCCACGCATCGTGTCATCCTTCACATCCATCTCCCTTTCTCAACTCCCTCGGTCCCAGCATTCCAGAATCCGGTAAGGCAGATCTCGAAAGCTACTTCTTCGTCGAAGCCTGCTTAGCCACGGAGGCAGTCGCCTTCTCGATCTCTTCGGGATTACCCAGGTAGTAATGCTTCACCGCCTGCAAGTTATCATCGAGTTCGTAGACGAGAGGAAATCCAGTAGGGATATTTAACTTTGTTATCTCCTCTTCGGAGATGCCATCTAAGTACTTCACGAGTGCGCGTAGACTATTGCCGTGCGCCGCGATCAGAATACTCTCGCTGCGCTTAAGAGCAGGAACGATCACCTCATGCCAGTAGGGAAGTACCCGTTCAAGCGTGTCCTTCAGGCATTCAGTTGCTGGGATCTCTTCGGGCTTCAGGTATGCGTAACGCGGATCGAACCGTGGGTGCCGCTTATCGTTAGGGTCGAGTGCGGGAGGACGAATTGCGTAGCTACGACGCCACTGTTGAACCTGCTCCTGGCCATACTTCTCGGCTGTCTCCTTCTTATTCAGCCCTTGGAGTGCGCCGTAGTGTCGCTCGTTCAGGCACCAAGAACGGTAGACAGGAATCCACATCAGATCAAGTTCATCGAGCACGATCCACAGTGTACGGATCGCCCGTTTGAGTACTGATGTGTATGCCACATCAAACGTGTATCCCTCCGCCCGGAGGATCTCGCCAGCCCTTTTGGCCTCCTTCAACCCACGCGGCGACAGATCAACATCCGTCCACCCGGTGAACCTGTTTGCCAAGTTCCATTCGCTTTCTCCATGCCGGAGTAAAACCAACTTCATACCCATCTTAGCCTCCCTTTCTCGTATTTTCTCCGAGCAATACGACGACTGCCCAGTCACAATACATTCTTCAAGCACGCCAAGCCCGCGTGTAAGACCAAATTATAGCCGCTACAAGAAGAAACGAACACCACTCCGTGTGAGGTATTTACACGTGGACCACTGACCAGATGCTTACATGCTCGGAAGCTTGCATTCGTTGAGTGACTATGTATGAAAGAAAATGAGGCGGTTTATCTTCGACCAAATCACGCTGCGCAGATGCTGACATGCTGCAAGGCCACTGACTACTCAGACGATGCTGTCTTAGCGGGTGCTGATGAGATCTCTGATTTATGTTCCTTCTTCAAACCTCGTGACTCTGATCCGTGTGACTCTCGAGTCTGCGAGTCGTTACCCACCGAGCTCTCGGTGTGATTTTCCGAGTCTGGATTGTTGGATACCTTCCCCCGGGCAGAGCCAGCCTTCCCCTTACGAGCGTAGTCGGTCTTGTAATATCCACTTCCCTTGAACTGAACTGCCACGCGCGGCACCATCCGCCGTGTTTCCTTACTCCCGCAATCAGGACACACCGGGGCATCCGCCTGCGCCTGCTGGCGAACCAAGACAGTGAACTGACTTCCACAAGATTTACACTCGTAACGATAGAGCGGCATCTTCGACCTCCCACGTGCCACGGCAAGACATTCCATTAGCACTTCATCTCGCCAACTGCTAGCAATTTTATCCGGGATGATCGATCCCGTCAAGGGATCACACAGGCGAATCTTCATCCGTGTGACATGCTAAATCCGCTTGATAGGCGGCGAAGGAAGACATTCTTGTTAATCGGCCCGTCCGCTCCAAAGTAGTTAGCGCAGAACCGCACCGCCCCAGCCAACCTATTCTCAGCACCCCTGGTAGTTAATTCTCCCCTCACCATACGGTGAAAGCCGTCCCACGCGGGTGATCCCACATCGGGCAGGCTGCCTACAACAGCTTCGGAATAGCCCGTGGCTGCCGATTCCTTAGTCTTCCACGTTGGGTAGCTCCATCCGCTCAAGGCTGGACGTTTCCCCTCTCTTCCTGCCAGGATCACTGCGGGAATCCGTCCGATCCGATTCCTGTATGGGACACGCCGCTTCATCCAGCGCAAAACGCTCGTCACCTCATTGCGTGCATCGAGATAATCCACCTCAATCGGGCATGAAACCTCCTGACATGCACCGAGGAGGTCAATAGGATGAGTACCGTAGCACTTTAGCCCCAAGGAAGTGAGGACCTGCCGCATTGTATCCGTCGGCCCCGCAAGGCCGAGACAGACATTAGCGTTAAGTGCGAGCGTCTTCAGCGAATTCTCCGAAATTACGCCAAGACCGTCGTCGAGAACACGCCCATCGCTTGCAATCACTACATCTTCGTCGTCTCTCACTGCCAATATCAGGCTCATGGCACTTGCAGGATAAGCAGATTTCTTACATATTGCAAGTGCACAGAGCGCTAACCTGCAATACTCATTCTTCACCAGGCAACCTCTTACGCACCGTTGACGCTCCCTGGCTGTCAAGGGTCGGGTAGGTTTCCCCGGTCGATGGTCGGCTACATGTCCCCGCCTTTTTGCTCCGACGTGTTCTCTGTGTACACCTCCTTTTCTCCCGTGATTGACCCTTGATTGTCGACTCTCCTC
>JALTFO010000011.1 GCA_027007005.1 Candidatus Bipolaricaulota bacterium
ACCCACACACGCCGGTTCTCGCGTGGAACGTGTAACGAGGCTGCAAAGTTCGCTTTATGCTACGGCCCGGAAGGTTTGCTAGCCCTGCACCGGCAAGGACATCTACTTCCAAGCTTTCATCCCCTAAAGTCACCTCCAAGAGACGTCGGATATACTATGCGGGCATACAGTCAATTCCCGCAACCGGACTCGCACCGGCTAGACACGCGGCCCTATGGGCTGCGAACAAAGAGCACCGAAGGACACCAAGAACGGAATTCGATGACCTGTTACGTGTGGTAAGTAGATCAATCTTGTGCCCATCTAAGAGTCACAGCACCCGTCCCTTTCTCTCTTGAGGTAGTCACTTGAAACGATAAAGAGCGCCAGCTCCAGGTCTGTTACCCAGAGTGTGCAACAGCCGGCGTCTGCTCCTCTTCAGCGGGCCGGCGTTCGAGGTAGATCAGCCGCGTGAGAAAGAGAGCAAAGATCAACGCGAAGTGGCACATCACTGAAGGAAGAGCTCCTTCAGCGGGACGCACATACGACGATACAATCAAGGAGGGAAGAACAAACGCCAGCGTCCCAACCAATACCTGTGACAAGAGGTGCCTCCGGTGCGGATCGCGACATGTTTTCACGCCGTATCCGGAGTGCACGATCATCCCTAGAAGCCCTAACCAGTAGAATCCGCTGTACAGGGCAAAGCGTGGCATGGGATTCGTGTAGTGAGCAAATAAGGTGCTGCACACAGAAGAGGACACAAATCCTCGATCAAGAACGATCCATATCACGATACCCGCAGCAGCAGCGAGCATGGAGTAGGCATTCCCGTAGGCCATACGAGATCGTGGGCGCTGGAGTTTGGCGATCAATAGCAATCCAAGAGGAGGAAGCCACGTTACAGCGATGAAGGCCAGTCGCGGCAGGAACCCAGCCGCAGCCGAATTGGCACAGACGCTCACCTCAACGAGCTGATAGCTAGCAAGGAAAACGAGGATAGCGGCGGTCGTGCGAATAATCGATCTATTGCCTGGGCCGCGTATCGCCCAGACAGCAACACTAATCTCGAACAGCGCAGTGGCTATAGCCAGTCCTGGAGAGTAGTCCATAAGACACCCCTTCTTCCTTAGGTTTCGGTGGTTTAGTATACAGGACTATTGGATTTTGCACACCTCGAACATCCAGCTACAAAAGCGGCATGCGCCAGACATTCTGCACAAGTCTGGATCTAATTCGTGCCAAGCTAAGTGATGATGACAATAGAGGCACCTCTTGGTTGATATACACCTACAGTAACAGGCATCCTAACACAAAATGCGTCCTCCTAATCTTGCGGTAAGCGATCTTTTCATAGAGAATCTCTTAAATCTTCAATGGCGAAGTGGCCATCTTGGAAACAAGACCAGATACCAAGCAAGCGTTGTTCCATAGGGGTGCTTATTCGCCTGCAGAGTTAGTTCCATTCCCAAGGTGTTTGCCGTCCGAAAGCCTAAAGCGGTATTGTGTGCCGGTATTCCCAGTTACTACCAGATCATTTCCAGATATCGCCATCGATTGAAAACCAGTACCTGAAGGCAGGAATGCATACCAAATCTCAGTTCCTGTCCCTATCGTTCCATACCTTGGTGGCGCTTCCCCTTTCATCGTTCTTGCGTTGAGGGCACATACTGCTTGTGTCATACCATTATCGTTATTAATTGCTTCAAACAGTATCTCCGGTACACCATCACCATTTATGTCATTCAGTATCACGTCGTGAATCCATCCAGGATTCCAATATCGCGATACCTCCAACCCATCCGCATTCACAACATACACTTCTGCCGGATACCACTTGTTGTGACGCGCAATCAATACTACTTCCTTCTTCCCATCACCATTGACATCACCAATGGCATATTTCACTATCCGGTAGTCATTCGATGGCCAGTATGGGCTTGAGTCAGTAGCTACACTGCCATGTCCCAATACGTCCCCATTCTTATCCTTTATCGTGAAGTTGGCTCCGCTGTAATCAACTGTTGCTGGTTCGCCAGAAGCGTTAGACTTATCCCACACAAAGGAGTAAGTACTGCTCCAAGCGCTCGTGTTTCCTGCCTTGTCAATTGCTCGAACTCCCCAGTAGTATGTATTGTCAGGCGGGAAGGCTGTAATGAATGAAAGGTCCGCTGTGTACTGAGCATCCTCAACAGTAGCCCACAAGTATCCACCATCTTTGCCGATATGATTGTCTCCCCTGATGTTGATCTGGTATTGCACTGCTCCATTCACCGGTTGCCATGTAAACAGAATGGGACTCGTGACTTCACTCCCATCTAATGGAGCCTTAAGAACCGGTGCTGCACTGGTAGTCTGTCCAATCGCACCTAGGCCAACTGTCGCGACAAGAACCAAAACAGCACATAGCATGCCAATTCTTCTCATTACATTCCTCCTAATGATCGTTAGTTGCACCTTAGAATAAGCCCTCGACGTAGGTTAGCACATGAGAACCAAAGCATTCTTCTTACCGGCAATTGCCACCCCACTACCCCCTACTGTTGCTACAGGAATAGACTCCATTTGCCAGACATTCATCAGATCCATTCTGCGCATCTCAAGCAACTTCGTTCCTCATAACAAACACTACCTCCTGCATCAAGAATCACTTGGGTCGCATCTGTGCTACGAATTCGGCACTAGTCTAGGATTTTATTTGTGCTAAGTCAAGTGCTAGCTGTGGCAAGGTCACCTCTTGTTTGATTTACAAGTATACTAACACGTATTCTAACGCTCAATGCCTTCTCCTCACTTTGTAGTACTCGATCGCTCAGCAATCTCTCTCCTCAACTCCCATATGTTCCTCGCATTCCAGAACAGACTCCCGCTCTCACCCTTGAAGGCCCGTTGAAGATTCCATGTAAATGTTCTCCCTCGCTCCGTTCTCCGAAGAGGAAATGTTCGCCCTCTCCCTAATCAACACTGTTTGCAACCATCTGTACCCCGTATACTCCGTATCTTAATTGTGATAGATGAAGCAATCCTCTAGCTTATCTCTATCGTTCCATGTTAGTGTGTGTCATGCTTCTCCTCTGTCACGAACTGTTCTTGCCAAAACTTCTCAGTAACGTAATCTCAACTTCCCTCTGCTCCTCACTTTGATCACCTCTCTCTGAGGTGATCTCATCACTCTTCCCCACTCTCTTTACCCTTCAGATCGTGTGGATTTTGCACCACGGCTCCCACTCTCGTAAATCCGGCACATATTCCAATCGCTAATTTGGTGTCAAGGGTCGGGTAGGTTTCCCCGGTATGTGGTCGGCTACATGTCCCCGCCCTTTTTCTCCGACGTGGTGTCTGTAAGCACCTCCTTTTCTCCCGTGATCAACCCGTGATTGGCGAGCCTCCTCTGGCGCTGACGATAGCTCTATCGTTTCAGCAATCTATCAGCGTGAATTGCACGAGCCTATGCGTTATGATGCACTGCCCGTCTTCATGCTTGTGTGAGCGGAGCAAATCAGCGAGGGTGAAAGAGCGATGGACTTTGATCACAGCCTGCAAGAGCTACTTACCAAAAACGATGTTATCGACAATCCGTCCCGAGAATCACTGATCGACGATGCTGTCAAGAACAGAGAGGCTCTCGTAAGCCGTTGCGGCGCGCTTGCCACATGGACACCGGTGGAATCGACCGGGCGCAGCCCTCTCGACACGCTAACGGTACGCCGTGCGGAGAGCGAGGCTAACATCGATTGGGACTCGCCGAACAACATTCCGATCGACGAAGAGACGTTCGATATGGTGATCGAAGATGCCTTTGCAACACTCGATAAGAAGGAAAAACTCTACGTCACCGACAGAGTCCTCGGGGCCGACTCCGTCTACGCCCTCCCCGTGAAGACGATCAGTGATCGCGCCCTCACGGCACTCTTCACCGACAACATGTTCCGCCCCGTCCCAAAAGACATCGGGAGCAGCATCTTCGCCGATCGCCCGTTCACCATGCTCGTCCTCCCCTACGACAAGCTCGACCCGAAGCGCTACGAGGGGCGCCTGCGCATCGACCCGCGCCTCGGTGGGACATCGACGATGGTCATCGGGATGGACTACGACAGGAGGATCGGAGTCGTCTACGGTTCGGCCTACGGCGGCTCGGTGAAGAAGCTGATGTTCACCGTGATGAACTACCTCCTGCCAGCCGAGGGGATCCTGCCGCTGCAC
>JALTFO010000012.1 GCA_027007005.1 Candidatus Bipolaricaulota bacterium
GTGTAGAGGAGATGAAGGGATACCTTGATGCGAAGGTCCCGCCGTATGTGAGGCAGCACGAAGATGGAGGAGAGCAGACCCCTGTACTGAGAGGTGACGAGGGCCTGAGAAATGTCAGGCTTGATGGGTACGGCGTACCCATTCAAGGGGAGGTAAGCAGCGTTTCTGAAGACAAGGTTCTGGTCACTCTCGGTAGCAGACAGGGGATTAGCGTAGGAGAGAAACTCCAGGTAATCCGCTTCTATAATCTAGCTGATGGATCTATCATGAAAGAAATACGGGCTACATTAGAAGTTGTGGAAGTGCTTGGCCCCGATCGCGCCTACTGCAAAGTGGTTCAACAGGACTTTCCAATTGGCGTCCACGATATTGTTGTAATCGCGGGTGAAACGCAAAAGTGAGAATGGATGCTGATACCTAAGATCTGAGAATCAGAATCGGTGGCAAACCTCGCGAGGAGGGTCATTGTGAATGGAAAGACCGTTTTGATCATGCTGCTGGTGGTCGCGGCTGCCGCCGTTTTCATGTTGCTTAAGCCGTATGGAAATGCACCTACCGTACCTCCGGTGCAACCAAAGGCAACTGAGGAAGAGCTGGAAGGTTACATCGCTGGAAGCAACGCCTTTGCCATGGAAATCTATCAAGTACTTGCTTCCTCTGGCAACAATCTCTTCTTCTCCCCCTACAGCATCTCCTGTTGTCTGAGCATGGTCTACTGTGGCGCACGCGGAAAGACGTATGCAGAGATGAAGCAGGCGTTGCACTTTCCCCTTTCTACAAGCGTGGTTTCTTCCGCGGTGGCCATACTGACCAAGGAGTTACTACAAGGAAAGGCACTGAGGATGGCAAACTCCCTGTGGATACAAGAGAATCATCCATTGAGCCCATCATTTGTACGTCTCATGGAGGATGGATATGGTGCACCGCCGCACACCGTAGACTTCGCCGCTTCTCCCACAAGTGCTCGGGAGAAGATCAACGCTTGGGCGAAGAAAGAGACAGATGCTAAGATCACAAAGCTGATTCCAAGCGACGGGGTAGACTCCACAACTAGCGTCGCCCTTGCCAACGCGATCTACTTTCGGGATACGTGGGAATACCGATTCCAGCCATTGCCCGAGTCAAGGAACTTTCACCTGCTCGATGGGACAACAACCAAGGTTCCGATGATGCACGTCGCGGCATCTCTTGAATACATGCAAGGAGAGACCTATCAAGCGGTCGTCTTGCCTTACGTGGAAAGGTTGTCGATGTTGCTCCTTGTGCCGGATGAGGGAGCCTTCCAGACATTGCAAGCCTCCTTGTCAGAGGAGAAGCTCTCTTCCATCTTGACAGCATTGGAGAAACAGACCGTAAGATTAACCATGCCTGAGTTCGAGTATGAAACAGGCTTCCGCCTACGAGAGGCATTGGAAAGGCTGGGAATGAAAGAGGCATTCTCTTCCAGCGCCGACTTCTCTGGAATAAGCGAAAAGCCGTTACAGATTGGCGACGTGTTTCACAAGGCGTTCGTCCATGTAGACGAACAAGGGACTGAAGCAGCGGCGGCGACGGGCACAAGCATGATGGGACGGGGCTTGGTGAGGAACGTGAGCATAACAGTAGATCGTCCGTTTATCTTTCTCATCCGCGATGAGGCGAGTGGTGTTATACTGTTTGTTGGGCAAGTGGTGAGTCCACAAGTTGGAGAGTGAAGTGATGAAACGTTTGGCGTTGCTATTTGTGCTGTTGGTGGGGATGGCTAGTATATATGCCGCTGGTTGTCCCCCGCTTAAGTACTTTACTTGGGACTATGCCCAGCTAATCCCTGGTACCTCTGGCTATCGAAGTGCCTCCTTTCCCCAAGACTTAGAGGGTCTCATTTCTTCACACAGAGTTGTATCAACGTCTTTGGTTAGTTCGAACCTGCCAGTCTCTTTGTCTCTTGAACTTGTGCTCAACGATCAAATTGCATCTATAACTGGGCACGTCCCTGATCAAAGCGGCTCCTATAAAGTCATCTACAATCTATTTGATGGGGATGGCTGCGCCACGATACGTCTTACAGTTCTCTTGTCCATAAAGCCAAAAGCACCCGTTACAAATGTCCAGGAAGTTGGGCTCATGAAGACGCTCGTCGGGCACAGTGGTTCGGTCAATTCAGTGGCCTTCAGTCCAGATGGGATACTTCTCGCTTCTGGTGCTTCTGATAATACGATCAAGCTCTGGAATCTAAAATCCGGACAGCTAGTTAGAAGCATCACTGGTCACTCTGGTATAATCACATCAGTTGCTTTTTCCCCGGATGGAAGGACTTTAGCATCGGGCTCTACGGATGGGACGATTAAGCTATGGGATGTAGCAAGCGGATACCTTATTCGCACCCTCTCTGGCCATATGGACTCTGTGCGCTCCGTCGCCTTCTCCCCCGACGGGAAGACCCTCGCCTCGGGATCATCAGATAGCACGGTGAAGTTATGGAAAGTGACTACTGGGGAGTTGATACGCTCTTTGGAAGGATCTTGGATTTCCTCGACAGCGTTCAGCCCAAATGGCAAGTTTGTTGCGATACCAGACTTTTGTGACATCAAACTGTGTGAGGTCTCTACAGGTCGATGTGTTCGGACCCTTACTCCGGAGTCTAAGGACTTAGGGGTTGGAAGTATCCAAGAAATATCCTTCAGTTCAAATGGCTACTTACTAGCTGCCGCAACGAGCAGTATTCTCCGACTGTGGAATTATAATACTGGTCGTGAATGGCGTGTCTTCAAGGGAGCGCTTGATACAGTTAGGTCTGTTACATTCAGTCCGAATGGCTCTCTAGTGATTGCTGGTTCCTCTGATGACACAATCAGAGTATGGAGTGTAGAAACCGGCAAAGCTTTAGTTTCTCTTCCAGGATACGCTGATATTGTCGAGTCTGTTGCTGTAAGCCCCGATGGGGGGATAATCGCTTCAGGTGGTTACAATGGGACAATCCGCATTTGGAATGTGCAGGATATTCTTCCTGCTGCTGAGGTAGAGAAAGTTTGCGTTCATGTAAGTGCAGCTGAAATATTATATCTAGGAAATGAAACACCTACTCACATCCCATTGAAGCTGGAACAGCTAGTGTTTCAAGTGCATGGAGATGTCGAGCTTTTGGATATGACGCCCCCGTTCAGTGTTTGTGCGGCGCCTGGTGCTACATTTCTATTGCAAGCGCCAGAGACATTCTCACCGGGATCGGGAGACAAGGGAAACTTAGTGTTTGTTCGATGGGAAAAATACGACAGTAAGGCCCAGTCTTACGACCAGATATCAGGATTACCAAGCATTCGTGTAACACTAAAGTACGGCGGGATAGCACGCGCAGTCTACAAACTTGCTGCGAGTGTCCCAGAAGGTCGCAGCCCTCCAATAGCCTCATTTGTCTGGCGAATCTTGTCCAGTGAAGGAACGCGGCTTGTGGTTGAGCCACGTACAGGGGATCGCATCCAGTTTGATGCCTCAAACTCTTCTGATCCGGATGGCAGCATCACCAAGTACGAATGGGACTGGGAATCAGACGGTAGTTTCGATGCAAGTTCCAAGGATCCCGTCACCGGTCATGTGTTTACTCAACCGGGAGATCAGAGAGTTACTTTGCAAGTCACCGATGACAAGGGAGCTACAGCCACGGTGACCAAGAAGTTAACAGTTGGGGAGAAGCAGCCACCTACAGCCTCGTTCACCTACACTCCATCACCGCCTACGATTCTGGATACGGTGCAGTTCACCGATGGCTCTACTGATCCCGATGGCAAGGTTGTCTCCTGGAGCTGGGAGTTCGGAGATGGCTCGACATCCAGTGAAGAGAATCCGTCACACAAGTACACGCAGAAGGAGACATACATCGTTAAGCTCACTGTGACTGACGATGACGGTCTCACCGATACTGCCACCAGAGAGCTTACGGTAGTTAATCTTCATCCTGAGGCGACGTTCACCTTCTCATCGAACCAGCCCTACGTCAACGAACCGGTAACTTTTGATACCAGTGGTTCCCAGGACAAGGATGGAACAATAATAGGTTATGCTTGGAACTTCGGAGATGGAGACACCGACACCGGGGAGACTATCAGCCACGCATTCAGCAAAGAGGGCACATATACAGTCGAGCTAACTGTCACCGATAATGACGGAGATACCCCTTCTCATCCAGAGGAGATCACAGTG
>JALTFO010000013.1 GCA_027007005.1 Candidatus Bipolaricaulota bacterium
TTGGAATGAAGCTGTTGGCATTATTGAAAATTGCCCCGCTAACCCGGGGAATTTAAGAGGAAGCGCAATATGAAACGGTCTTTTCACTGGATCATCCGGCTTCAAATTCTCAGCACTTTCGCAGTGGTTTTACTTAGGACTCTGTTGTTTCTCGATGTCAAAATCAACATTTCCGCAAACACTGCCAATCTTATGGTTCTTGCAGTTTTCGGCTTTTCATTCCTAACGTACAGTGGGGTCATGCTTTATGCCATCCCCAAGATTATGAATAATCCATCTAAAGCTAGCACCTTCCCAAAAAAGGTCATCTCTTTCTTGCGGGCCACACTCAAAGCGCCCTTCAAGTATGACGATATTCTAAGAGGGGACCCATAAGGATGACGCTATCTGCTCTGTTGGTATTCGCAGGTGCGATGGCCTGTGTGCATCATGGTATAGGCTGGATAATACACGAGATACAAGCGTCCTTCCTTACTCCAAGATGGAAATCAGAAGGGACTCCTTGCCCCAACGATTTGTCTAAGTGTCCGGTTAAGACAACGTTCTTAATTGAAAAGGGAGCTGTTGCTATACAGGTTATTGCTTACTTCTTGTGGGATCCTCTATGTATCTCTCTACTTATTCGCACCAAGCTTTTCTGAGACAATTCTCGACTGACAGCCCCGTTATTCTCCCCACCCACCTTGCAACTTGGCTCAAGGAAAACAGGCTGGCAAAGGCCGATCTATGCCCCGAAGAGCTAAAATCGACCCCCTGAGAGACCCCTCAATCGCCTCGAAAGGATTGAGCCTGTCTAAGACGAGGGCGGTTTGACGGGTCCACTCGTAGAGGGCGAGAGCAGGGTTCGTCAGCTTTGGCAAACCCTGGTGTTTAGATGGTGGAATCCCATCCTCTACCGTCTCCACTTTAGGCCTTCCTCTCCTCGCGCTTCAGGTACTCGATGATTGCCTCTACGACGAGGTAATTGATCGACCGATCCTTCTTCTCCGACAGTTTGATCAGCCGCTCGACCGGCTTTTCTTTCATCTTCTTCTGTGGAATGTAGATCGAGAGCTTGTCAAGAATCTCTTTCTTTGCCATGCTGTTTACCTCCTCGTTGAGTAGAGTAACACAGATGAACAACGCTCTCAATCCTCCGTAGGAGAGGAGAAGGCGGAACGGATCGAATGACAGCCACGCTGTTGCCCTCAAATGGATTGCCCCTGGAACTTTGGGGGCTACCCCTGAACCAGTGCAGCCAATGACAAGAGCGAGGCAAGGCAAGGGACGCAGGGAGGAGACCTGGCGGTAAATCTGTCGGGGAGTAAGTTCCCGCACGGTAGCAGCTCCGTTGATTGGTAGCATCGTATCGCCTTCCCAATTGGCTTGAGGATACCAGCGGCGAGCGTTACGCGTGACCCCGAGAGGTGACATTCGGAACCATCAAACGCTATAATGGCCACAGCGCGGCGATCCTGTACATTACAAACGCGCTTGGCTTTGCATCTGCGCGCACCTTTTACGCTCGCCCGCCGCGCTTATCTAACATGCCAACCAAGACACCCCACACCTTCACGGCTTCACCCGGCGGTGGGCAACAGCGGCGAGCTCAGCGGATGACAGAGGGTCACAGCAACACATTCATCACGGACTGCCCGCGAAGGTGTGAGCGAGTTTCTCCCCACAGTAAGAAGACCGTTATCAGGTGAATAGGTACGCTTTCACTTGACATCCTTCCCAAGGCGTGCTAAACTGCGTGATAGAGTACGGATAAGATACAAAAGACGTACTCAGAAGGGAGGGGAGATGAAAAAATGGCAGACTTT
The DNA here is from genome assembly GCA_027007005.1 of Candidatus Bipolaricaulota bacterium. GTDB lineage: Bacteria > Bipolaricaulota > Bipolaricaulia > UBA7950 > UBA9294 > M55B144. Next base: position 1,806 of record JALTFO010000013.1, read on the forward strand.
CAAGATTCCCGAAGTGCTGACAGATACCGAACAAGCAGCGCTGCTCGCACAACCGAACCTGCGTTACCCTACCGGTGCACGTAACCGAACGATGATCCAGCTCATGCTTGATACGGGCTTGAGGCTTGCCGAGGCGTGCAATCTTCGATGGAAGGACATCGATTTGAACACCGGAAAGCTCATGGTGAGGCGGGGCAAAGGGGCAAAGGATCGCACGCTATGGATCGGAGAAGAGGACTTGGCACTTCTCCGCACGTGGCGCCAACGGCAGGCGAAGGACGTAAAGGGCAATCTTGAGCACCCCTTCACGACGCTCGCAGGGAAACCAGTCTCCCCGCGCTATGTGGAAGCGATGGTGAAGCGACTTGCAGCCAAGGCAGGGATTGAAAAGAACGTGCACCCTCACACGTTGCGGCACACGTTCGCCACGGACCTTTATCGTGAAACGACGAACATTCGGCTTACCCAGAAGGCGCTCGGACATTCCAACCTAGCCACAACCCAAATCTATACCCACATTGTCGATGAGGAACTTGAGGATGCGATGAAATCCTTTCGCCAAACGACGGCGGTAGCTGTGTAAGACTCGTCTTCTACAGTTGCAATCTTGAAGTTACCTTCACAAGAGCGTTACAGGGTGTGAGGAGATGTCTTGGCACCACAGTCAACTGTTTGGTTCACTGGCCTGGCTAGCGACCTGCAAGCAGTAGTGCAGGGGGCTCTAGAGAATGCTAGGCCTGCGTGATTCGCCAGACTCTGTGCTCTGCAGTTTCCTCCACGCGGATGCTTACAGAAGCGGTTCCTTGTAGCAATGGGAAGCGCAAGTCATAGACTTCGAGCGGGTCCCCAAGATAACAGTCAGATTCGGCCCTAAACAGACCGTCAATGCTAGAGATGTCCTTTCTGTTCGGCGTTCTGTCAGTGCCGCTGAAAAAGTCGCTGATGATCCATTCTTGTGCGTAGTACCCATTGGCTTCCAGGTGGCCGCAGATTTCTTTTGACTCTGTCCGAATTACGGCGTTGTCTGTGTGAACCTCGAATGGATGCGTTGTATATTCCGTTTCCACTGTGCCTCCCGTTTCACATATGAGTATAAGGGAGATCTCCGTTGCTGACAAACTGATGTTGACTCATTACTGTGTTAGTTATATGATGCTCTTGGGTGGTCAACATGCCGAGAAAGCGTGGCGAGGAGATGCTAGTTCAGAAGGTCTTTATGTGTCTTATTAGCCTACTAGAAGGACTCAAGAAAGAGGCGCACAGGACCGGCAAGAGCGAGTCGAAGATCATTCGGGAAGCACTGAAAGAGAGGCTCCAGAATGGTTAGGAAGGGGAACAGACTGTTTCTTGGCGACAATCTTGATGTGCTGAGGAACGAGATTGATCCAGAAAGCATCGATCTCATATACCTTGACCCGCCGTTCAACAGCAAAGCCCGGTACAATGTGCTATTCAAGGCACACTCTGGCAAGCCGTCTGCTTCGCAGATTCTAGCATTTGATGACACTTGGAAATGGGGGCCAGAATCAGATGCTGCGCTTCAGGATGCCATCGAGAATGGTCCTCCTTCTCTCTCATCTCTTCTGGGGGTTCTATACTCGTTTCTTCAGACAAGCGACATGATGGCGTATCTCGCAATGATGGCCCCGCGCTTGCTGGCAATGCGACATCTTCTCAAGGACACAGGGAGCATCTATGTCCATTGCGATCCAACTGCCAGCCATTACCTGAAGCTCATACTGGATGCTATCTTCGGGCCAACGATGTTCCAGAATGAGATTGTCTGGAAGAGGACCACAGCGCACAATGATCCGAAGCGGTTTGGGCGAATCGGCGACAGGATTCTCTACTACTCCAAGACCTCCAAGAAGAAGTTCAATCGCCCGCTTGGCGAGCTGTCTGCTGAGCAGCTCGCTCGGTACAAGTATGAAGACGCCAGAGGCAAGTACAAAGCGGAGAACCTAACTGCTCCGCACTATTCTGCGACGAGAACCATTGAGTGGCGCGGGGTGCATCCTGGTGCCAACAGGCAATGGAGGTTCAGCATAGAGGAGCTTGATCGCTTGTATGATGATGGTCGAATCCTCCTGCGAAAGGATGGTCTTCCGAGGAAGGACGGACTGAAAGAGTATCTGGATGAATCAGAGGGTGCTCCTGCGCAAGATATCTGGACAGACATTGCTTTCCCGCCTACGACAAGCGAGAGGCTTGGGTATCAGACGCAGAAACCGGAAGCCCTTCTGAGGAGAATCATAGGGGCCAGCAGCAATCCCGGAGATGTTGTACTTGATCCATTCTGTGGCTGCGGCACGGCGATTGCTGTCGCAGAAGGCATGGACAGGGAATGGGTAGGAATTGACATTGCTTACC
>JALTFO010000014.1 GCA_027007005.1 Candidatus Bipolaricaulota bacterium
GTGATCAGACCGTTGTCCCAAGTACGGACAACGGTCTGATCACCATCGGAAAAGACGGGAAAACAACGTACATCGATTTCCCGATCCGCAAGGGTGTTACCTTCCATAACGGAGATGTCCTCACCCCAGCAGATGTGGCATACAGCTTCTGGCGGTTGATCATCGTCGATGTGACCGCTGGACCAGCGTGGATGGTAGACGGTCCGATGCTCGGTACGGGCGACTTTTCGAGTTTTGTGGAGTCAGTTGCATCTGATCTTGGTGTGAAAGATCAGTTCGATGCCGACCTGGCCAAGTATGATGCGACAAAGCCGGAGACCTACACCGACACGATGAAGAAAGTCGACACCGAGGCGGCAACACGGGTCGAAAAGCTAGTCACGGTTAAGGGTGATACCGTTGAATTCACGCTGCCAAACCCGGTCCCTTACTTCCTGAGCATTCTTGCCCATAGCGCGAGTTGGTGCACTATTGTGGACAAGAGCTTTGTGATAAGCAAGGGTGGATGGGACGGCAATCCAGCCACTTGGCGCAAGCATCACGATCCGCAGAAAAAGGATATGCCACTGTTTAACGTCGAGAACGGTACCGGCCCGTGGAAGCTTGCTTCCCTCGACCCGACCGCTGGGTTCACACTTGTAAGATACGACAACTACTGGAACAAGGCCGCTTACCCGACGATGTTCGCTACCGATAAAGATGGAAACTATCTGTCAACGGACATCAACAAGGTAGTGGAAACATACGTATCCGAGTGGTCGGATCGCCGATTGGCATTCAAGAACGGCGATGCTGACATTGTCTACGTGCCACTCCAGTACAAGGACCAGGCTGAAGGGATGAAGGGCGTCCGTACACTGGGATTCCTCCCATCAGGTATAGATGCTTCCATCTTCTTCAACTACGATGTCCCGACTGTGGGTAACGATGCGTTTGTTGGCAGTGGGAAGCTTGATGGAAATGGAATTCCGTCCGACTTCTTCCTCGACAAGAACGTCCGTCTCGGTTTCGAGTATGCCTTTGACTGGCAGACCCTCATCAAGGACGCTTACAAGGGTGAAGCGGTACAGGCACGCGGACCAATCGTCAACTCGGTTAAGTATTACAACCCGAATCAGCCGGTTTACCACTTAGATCTAGCAAAGGCAACCGAGTACTTCAAGAAAGCCTTTAATGGAGAACTGTGGAAAGTCGGTTTCAAGATGACGATCGAGTGGAACACCGGTAACTCGGCACGCAAGACCGCAGCATCGATCCTTCAGGACAACCTGCGGAAGATCAACCCCAAATTCCAAATTGAGCTTGGAAGCAAGCCATGGGGAGCCGGTTATCTGGACGACTACAAGGCCAGTAAACTTCCACTGTTCATCATCGGTTGGCTGTGGGACTATCCTGACGCTGATGACTGGGCAAATCCTTACATGTCGAGCACCGGAACCTACGGTGGCCGTGTGAGCATCGCCAAGCTTGGCGATATTTCCAAGAAACTTGACGCATTAGTAAAGGAAGGGGCTAATAGCCTCGACCCAGCCGTGCGTCAAGCAGCATACTACGAGATCCAAAAGATCGCTTACGACGAGGCAACGGCCATCTTCATGGTCGATACAACCGCGCGACATTGGGAACGGACTTGGGTCAATAACTACGAGTATAACGCTATCTGGCCCGGACAGAACTTCAGTGTGATCTCGAAGAAGATCGGCGGCGAGCCGGACTACGACGAACTCCTGACGACTTTGAATATTCCAGGTGCCGAAGTTCTGAAGAACGTTGAGCCCGGGAAGACCGTTATCGGAACCTGGGATTCAGCGACAAAGACCGCAAAAGGGATCGTCATTCAAGAGTGGTGATCTCATAGCGTAGGAATCAATTGCGCAGGGCTGGCTTTGCTGCCAGCCCTGTGCTTCTCTCTTAGGAGAAAGCCATGTTTGCCTTTATTGTTCGTAGATTGTTGCTGTTACCGGTTATTCTAATCGGGGTAACCCTTCTTATCTTTCTGATGACTCAACTAGTTGGTCCTTCGGTACGGGTCAGCATTTACGTCACGAACCCTAACGTGTTCAAGGGAGGGCAGGGGACGATTCAGAAGCTGATACACAAGTACGGCCTCGATGAACCAATCTGGGTGCAGTACTCCAATTGGGTCGATCGCCTGGTGCACGGAAACCTCGGGTGGTCGGCATCGGCGCGCATGCCTGTTGCTCAAGCATTAGGAAAGTATCTTCCAGCAACGGCGGAGCTCGCTCTGTATACTATTTGGCCGGTGTTATTTTTTGGAATATGGATGGGCTTTATCTCCGGAGTTCACCAAGATCAATGGATCGATCAAGTCACCAGAGTCATTGCCATCACAGGCTGGTCTTTGCCGATCTTCGTTCTTGGTCTCGTGCTGTTGATGGTCTTTTATGGGGTACTCGGCTGGTTCCCCCCCGGTAGATTAAGCCTATGGGCCTCTCAAATCGTTGGCTCCTCTGCATTCCATAACTACACCGGACTTCATACGATCGACGCTATATTGAACGGGAACTGGCGTATCCTGCTCGATGCTCTTCGGCATCTGGTTCTTCCTGTGTTGACTCTCTCCTATGCCAGTTGGGCACTGATCTTGCGGATCATGCGTTCCTCGATGTTGGAAACACTTCGTCAGGATTACGTAACCACGGCTCGTGCGAAAGGACTCACAGAAAAAGTGGTGCTCAAGAAACACGCACGCCGTAATGCCTTGATCCCAGTAGCGACAATCTCTGGACTGATGGTCGTTGGCTTGTTGGGAGGCACCGTCCTCACGGAAACGATCTTCGACATTCATGGCCTGGGACGCTTTGCCGCGCAGGCAGCCGTCCAATTTGACCTTCCAGCTATCCTTGGATTCGCCTTGTTCTATGGTTTTGCTATGGTTTTTGCAAACCTCGTCGTGGACGTTTCTTATGGCATGATAGATCCTAGGGTGAGGTTTGAATGAAAAAGAAAAGAACAAGAAACAGGACTATACATAAGCTCCTCACTAATCCCTTGTCATTTATCGGGATTATGCTTATCTTCTTCTTCATTGCCATCGCGACGGCCGCTCCTTGGATCACAAAACCCGAGTATGGTAATCACTATATTATTCCCCGTGATGGTTACAGCTCAACCCCGCAGCCGCCTAGCTTTAAACATCCTTTGGGAACTACTGAGGGTCAATATGACATTTTCTACGGAATAGTCTGGGGAACGCGAACAGCCTTTAGGATAGGGTTGATCGTGGTTGCAGGCATCCTCCTAATTGGGATCACATTTGGAGCTGTAGCCGGTTACTACGGAGGGGTCATCGATGAAGTTATCATGCGTCTTACGGATATCTTTCTGACTTTCCCGTTCCTGGTGGCGGCGATGGTGATGGTTGTTCTGCTCGGTCGCGGGCTGAACCACGTGATGATCGCCCTTGTTGTCTTTGGTTGGATGGGGTACGCACGCATGATCAGAGGCGACATTCTTGCCATCAAGGAGATCGATTATGTTGCGGCGGCTCGTGCCGTAGGGGCAAGCGATTTCCGCATTATTTTCCGTCATGTTCTTCCAAATGCAATCTACCCTGTTTTCGTCATGTCTACCATGGATATTGGGTCGATGGTACTCACCGCAGCAGCCTTGAGCTTCCTCGGGTTGGGTTCGCAAGTGGGGTATGCTGACTGGGGACAGATGATTTCCTTTGCGCGCAACTGGATCTTGGGAACGGATGCCAATCCCATGGCGTACTGGTACACTGTTGTGTATCCGGGGCTAGCGATCGTATTATTTGTTTTGGGGTGGAACCTTGTCGGTGATGCCTTCCGTGACATCCTCGATCCACGCATGCGAGGCTCTCGATAATGGAGCATGCTTCACTTGCATAGAGATGAGAAAATGCTGATATGTACCCCGATCAGCATTGTTGCATGATTGGCGGTGCGTTGACAAGGAGCATGTTGACATTGCGTGAGCAATCGTGCCAAGTTGGGGCATGATGTTGAACAACGGCTACATTGGGATGAGATCGCACTTCAATCTCGTACTGTGGCCAGCCGTCGCTATTTCAATAACGCTATTTGCCTTTAACTTCCTCGGTGACGGCGTGCGCGACGCGCTAAGAGACACAAGATACAGTATCTGCAACCATGTGGGACGGGCT
>JALTFO010000015.1 GCA_027007005.1 Candidatus Bipolaricaulota bacterium
ACCTGTTCTTCGTTGGGATCGCCCAGGTGTGGCACATCTACGTGATAATGGTCCTCCGCGCCCTTGGAGGAGGTTTTCACTGGCCAGCGATGACAGCCTCGACCACGCTCATGGTCCCGGACAAGCATCTCACTCGCGTAGCGGGGATCAATCAGACCATGCAGGGAGCGACAAACATCGTTGCTCCACCGCTCGGGGCGATCCTCCTCTCTCTCCTTCCCATGTACGGGATCCTGGGGATAGACGTATTTACGGCGGCAATCGCCATCGGTCCCCTGTTCTTCGTCCCCATCCCGCAACCGACACTCGCTGAGGAAGAGGAAGGGATGCCGTACTTAAAGCAGATCCGTGCTGGGTTTCACTACGTATGGCGCTGGAAGGGGCTCCTGTTTGTGATCGGGATGGCGATGATCATCAACTTTGCTGTGCAGCCTGCGTTCTCCCTCCTTCCGCTTCTGGTGAAGAAACACTTCGATGCGGGGGCGCTGCAGCTCGGTTGGCTGGAGTCGGCCTTCGGTATCGGCGTTGTCCTAGGCGGCCTCGTGCTCAGCGTGTGGGGAGGGTTCCGTCGGCGCGTGCTCACGTCCCTGCTCGGCGTCATCGGGATGGGGATAGGGATAGTCATCGTCGGCCTCCTCCCTTCGAGCGCCCTCATCATCGCCCTCGGACCGCTCTTCTTCATCGGCCTGATGAACCCGTTCGCCAACGGGCCGCTGCAGGCGCTCATACAGTCGACCGTCTCCCCGGAGATGCAGGGGCGGGTGTTCACGCTCCTCGGTAGCCTAGTGACGGCGATGTCCCCGCTCAGCCTGGCCATGGCCGGGCCGATCGCCGATTGGCTGGGGATCCAGTTCTGGTACGTCACCGGAGGGGCGATCATGCTCGTCGTCGGGTTGATCGCGCTAACCATCCCCAAGGTGATCCACATCGAGGACGAGCATGCAGCGCTCATGGAAGACCAAAATCCTCCGAGTGTGACAAGCGAGTGACAACACAAGTTCCCGCATAGCTACTGCTCGAAGACTACGTGGCCAGAATCCCCGTTCATCTACAAGTAGCGAAAGCCCATATTCGATCCAAGGGCCCGACTTGATAAAGCTTATCCTGGCATCGAGAAGATGGGCTAGGTGTTAATAGACATCATGTGCAACGATCAACGCCGTACCGTAATGTAGGTATCGAGCCGTCCGATGATCTGTCCATCCAATCTAGCGATCACGGTGATCGGCCACGTACTAGGCGGGGTCTGTGGGTATACCTTCCAACGCCAGACAACAACTCCACAAGACGCCCGCTGCGGGCTCAGGTCGAGGTCTGTGCTCAGGTATGAAGGGTAGCCAACTTCGATCTTGTACCACGCCCCGGGAACGGCTTCGATCTCGATCTTGGCGTAGTTGCCTTGACGGACGCATGATGTAAGGTCGAGCACTGTGATCGGCTCTGGGGTTGGGCAGGCGCACAAGCAACCGCAACTCCCGCTCGGCCGCGCAGAAACGGAAGTGGAAGGAGCGGATTGGGATGGCGCCGACACGCTACTCCCCTCAGTGGCCACAATCGATGACGAAGCTGACGCCGCAGCACTCGTGCTGCTGGAGGCTTCAGCGTGCGCCTCGGACGTCGCCACGCTTGTCGCCTGTTGAGTACTAGATGAAGAAGTGACCGCTTCGGCAAAGCCCATCGAAATGAGCAGCGAATCCGCCAGAGTCTTCCCCTCGGGATCGAGATAGATGTAGGCCGATAGAGGATCGTCCCCGCCTTTCCAAGATGCTGCTGACTCTGGATCTACCGCCAAATAGACCGTCTTGGAGATGGTCGTATCTGCATTCTCCCTCCAGAACGCCTCGCCGCTCTCCGTAAGCTCGATCCCAATCAGGCGAATGTACACAGCCTCTCCCACAGTGACCAGTGAAGCATCGGAGATGGCGAGGATCTTCACCACAATCGTGTTGCTGTCGACCACGCTCTCCACAGAAGCAGTGATGGTTGGAACAGGATAGCTTGTCCCTGCAAAGGCCAGGGACGTCAAGAGCATAAGAGTCGCCACTACCCCAAAAAAGCACACTACCATTCTTTTCATCGTCGTCCCTCCTTGGAGAAACAAGCTAACAACATCGCATCTGTCCACGCATCTGCGTTCTGCCTCGTTCTTTGAGGCCTTCTGATACCACATTAGCACAAATGCGTGCAAATGTCGGTAACCCCTATCACAAGCAGCAGGAACGCTGAGCCAGGTCTTCAGAAACGTTCATGCCAGAAGAAGCCCTTCCTTCTGGAGGATGTCGGATGGAATGCGTCGTGATTTGTACTTGGTAGTGGGAAACCGACCCACCCACCTTGAGAAGGCAATCCTATGGAGCTGACGTGTCCGTTGAGAGAACTTGAGGAGAGGCGGGATCCTACAAGGGGATCACCACGGTACTAGACAGCGCGGATACCAAGCGCTACACTGTCCGCAGAAGCGGGGGAATTTCAGGCTCTTTATGAGCCTCTTGGTCGTTCGCCTCCTCACCAGCAGTGAAAACGCAACCAGGCCTTCCCTTCCCAGTCATAGTAAAAGAGCTCAAGCTCGTGCCAACCAGCAGGGATAACGCACTTGTCAGAGTCTTCACCAGGGGAAAGTGCTTCCCCTACTCCCCAATGGTCCAGAACCTTCTTACCGTCAATGTAAAGGGCAAAGCAATTATCAGAGGACACTTTAAAGTGGAAGAAGGAATCAATAGGAATATAGATCTTAGCCTGTGCTTTAAAACCTATGTGATCCCAAGTTTTGTAAACACGCCCATAGCCCCAATTGTAGTGGAAATTGAGCGGGAACGAGGAAGTACCTACTTCTCTGCCAAATACACCTGGCTCGACCATCTCACACCAGTGGACATCCCATGAATCACCTGCAGCCATCTCTTCCTCTAATGCACCAATTTCGTTAGAAAGAGAGGTTTGTTGTTCCTCAAGTTTCCCCACTTTTGAGCTTAGATCACTCACTTTAACGGCTAGGCCCCTTAGGGAATCCACGTCTGTTGCGAGGGAAGTTACTGCGTGGTTCGCAGCGTTCAACTCCCTTTTTAGGGTTCCGATCTCTTCTTTCAGGCTAGCAACCTCCTCTCCCGCCAGAGTCTCGATAGCGTTGGAAATGGCGTTCTGTTGCTCCTGAAGCTCGCCCACTCTTGAGCTTAGATCACTTACCTCAGCGGCTAGAACCTCTAATGAATCCACATTTCTTGCCACGGATGCTATCGCGCCGTTTACGGCATTCACTTCTCCTCTCAAGGTTCCAATCTCTTCCCTCAGGCCAGAAACTCCCTCTCCTTTGAAAGCCTCAACATCCTTGGAAAGAGCGATTTGTTGCTCCTCAAGTTCCCCCGCTTTTGAGCTTAAATCACTTACCTCAGTGGCTAGAACCTCTAATGAATCCACATTTCTTGCCACGGATGCTATCGCGCCGTTTACGGCATTCACTTCTCCTCTCAAGGTTCCAATCTCTTCCCTCAGGCTAGCAATCTTCTCTTCCTCTAAAGTCTCGATGGTTTCAGAAAGGACGCTTTGCTGCTCCTCAAGTTCTTCCACTCTTGAGCTTAGATCAGTCACCTCTCTGACCAAGGTCTTCAAGGAATCCACATCTATTGCTTGAGAAGCTAGCGCGCTGTTTACGGCGCCTATCTCTCCCTTTAGAGCCCCAATCCCTCCTTCCAAGCCAGCAACCTTCTCTTCCAGCGTAGAGCTTTTCTCGCCCATATTTCCCATTTTGTCTTGAAGAGAACGCTGTTTCACTTCTAGGGTATCAATGTTCCCCACTAAGTCTATAAGCTTCTCCCAAATGAGCTGGTCTTTCCATGCTTCCAGATCCGCGATGTTGAACTTAACACAGGCTATCCCTACCCATTCGAAGAACCGCAATTCAAGCTTATTCTGACCCGACTTAAGTGGGTACCAGCAGCCATCCGTACGCTTGCGGCCCAGGCTCCAGAGATTCAAAACCCGTTCGCCATTGATGTATAGGTCTACACCATCATCAGCGCCGATCTCAAAATAGAACTCCTTTGGGGTGGAGATATACAGATCAACGTAAGCCTTGAATCCAATGTGCTCCTTTCGTCCCGCGTAAACTT
>JALTFO010000016.1 GCA_027007005.1 Candidatus Bipolaricaulota bacterium
CCCGCTCACCGTCGTGCCACAAACGCTCAGGAAGTGCCCCGCGGTGATCCTATCGGGGATTGCATTGGCCAGTGCTTTCCAGATCACGTCGCCGGCGTAGCTGTCCGATTCCCAATACGTGCTGATCGGAGCGGGGCGCTTGGGATTGAACACCGTGTCCTCGGGAACGATCACCTTCAGCGGCGCGAACAGCCCTTCGTTCGATGATCCGTGCGGGCTGACAACCGCCTTGTACGCGAACTTGGCCGTGCTGATGAGCGCGGACAAGGGGGCATTGATCGGCCCGCGGCAGGTCTTGCCCGTGCCTGTGTAGTCAACGATGAATTCATCATCGGTGATGGTCACCTTAACCTTGACCAGAACGGGATCGCCGCCCAGTCCGTCGTCATCGATGTACTCCTCCGCTGTGAATTCTCCTTTCGGAAGGCCCCTCAACTCTTCGAGCGCCTCCTGCTTTCCCTGTTCAAGGTAGATCTCCGTCGATTCGAGGACCGTCTCCAAACCGTACTTATCGCATATCTGCATGATGCGGCTTGCCGCCACCTGCAGCGATGCCGCCTGCGCGCGCATGTCTCCCAGGATCATCTCCGGGATGCGGATGTTGCGGGTGAGGATATCGACGATTCCCTGCACTTCCTTACCGCGTTCAAACAGCTTGACCGCGGGAAACTGGATCCCTTCCTGGTAGATTTCTGTGGCATTGGGGGACCAACTGCCTGGGTCCTTTCCACCGACATCGTTCCAGTGCCCCTTGCTCGCCGCGAACATGATCGGCTCGCCGCGGTAGAATACGGGCATCACCAGGACGACATCGTTCTGGTGCGTGGCTCCGCCCATGTACGGGTCGTTTAGGATGATGACATCGCCCTCATCGAGGCCGTCCAATCCGAACTTATTTAGGATCTCCTGCACGGCATCGCTGAGAACGCCGATGAACGGAGGTATTCCGTTGGCTTGAGCGATCATGCGCGCTTTGGCGTCGGTCACGGCGCAGCCGTAGTCGAGCACCTCGTAGATGACCGAGCTCTTACTCGTGCGTCCGAAGGCGACGAACATTTGCTCAGCGGCAGAGATAAGAGCGCGCTTGACCACCTCTACGGTGAACGGATCGATACTGTGTTTGGCCGTCACTTTGCCACCTCCGTGATCACCAGATTGCCGAAACGATCTACCGTCATCCTCTGCTGCGGATAGACGATTGTCGTGCACGCTGGTTCTTCAACCACCACCGGACCGTCGATCTCTATCCCGGCTGGAAGAAGCCCGCGTTCATAAACCCTGCTCTGGATGCTCCCTACGCCCTCGAAATCCACGGATCTTTCTCCCTTAAACGACTGTTCCAGGCTACGGCCGTCGTTTGACAGCGGGGCGAACGATGGCTTGTCCTCTTTTCCCCAGCCGACAACGTGAAAATTGACGATCTCCACGGGATCGTCCTGGCGGAAGGAGTAGGCTTGCTCGTGCAACTCGTGGAACTTCTCGATTAAAACATCGAACTGATCCGCGTCTTGCAGCGCAGCGGCGGGGACTGGAGTACGCACCGTGTGTTCCTGCCCGCGATAGCGAAGATCGAGGAAGCGCTCCATCCACACGCGATCTAGCGGGAACTCCTCGTCGCGGAACTGCTGCTTTGCCTCTGCTTCAAGCTCAGAGAAGGCTGATGCAATTTGAGATATCTGCGATGGATTGCATGACATCAATCTGGTGCGTATAAAATCATGCCGCAGATTCGTCATCAGCATTCCCCATGCGGAGAACTGCCCGGGTGCGCGCGGTACGATCACCTTGCGCATGTGAAGTTCTCTGGCGAGGGTTGCCCCGTGCAGAGCACCAGCACCGCCCGAGGAGACCAGGGCGAAGTCGCGCGGGTCGTACCCGCGTTCTATGCTCACCCGCTCCAGCGCTGCTTGCATATTGGCGTTGGCCAGGCGCAGGATGCCGAGAGCTGCTTCTAGTACCGAGAGCCCAAAATGCTCAGCAATCTTGCGCACAGCTTTTCTTGCTTTTTCTACGTTCAACTTCATCTGGCCGCCGAGGAAGTAATCGGCGCTCAAGCGGCCGGTGAGGAGGTTGGCGTCAGTAACCGTAGGTTCCGTGCCCCCCAGGTCATAACAGGCTGGACCGGGATCCGCACCTGCGCTTCGTGGGCCGACGTGCAGCGCGCCCCCTTGATCGATCCAGGCGATCGATCCGCCTCCCGCTCCCACCTCGACGATGTCCACCACCGGCACCTTGAGGGGATACCCGGCCCAGGTGGTCGTCTTCTCCAGATGGTAGTCGGTGTTTATCTTCAGGTTCCCGTGATCGATCAAGCTCACCTTTGCCGTTGTCCCGCCCATATCAAACGAGATTACACTCTTCTCGTCCGCTGCTGTGGCAACGATACTCGCACCTATGACTCCCCCCACTGGGCCTGACTCCACGAGGTGAATGGGGACTCGCTGTGCCAATGGAAAGGTGGTCGTGCCACCGTTTGACTGCATGGCGTACTTTGCCTCCGTGATACCCAGCTTCGAAAGCTCGTCATCTAGGGTAGTCAAGTACAGCCGTGTGGACGGCTGGACGTAGGCGTTCAATACGGTGGTGTTCGTCCGTTCGTACTCGCGCCATTCCTGTGTTATCTCATGCGATACAGTGACGGAGGCCTGCGGGTAAAGCTTCTCAATGATCGCTCGCGTGCGTTGCTCGTGTGCGTGATTGGCGTACGCGTGGATGTAGCACACGGCGATCGCTTCGATCCCCGCCTTCTTGCACGCTTCCACTGCGAGGATTACATCTTCCTCTTCCAGCGGTTGCAAGACCTCTCCGCGGTAGTCGATCCGCTCACGTACCTCGAACCGAAATCGCCGGGGGACGAAAGGCTTTGGCTTCCGATAGAACAAATTGTACATATCGGTACGATTAGCACGTTGGATCTCCAACACATCTCTAAACCCTTGAGTAGTTATCAGGGCTGTCTTTGCTCCCGTTCGTTCTGTGAGAGCGTTGATCACCACTGTTGTCCCGTGGACAAACTGGCGGATTTCACTAGGATCGATCTTGCTCTTGCGGATTGTGCGCATTACACCATCGGCGAAATTGCCCGGAGTGGTGAGGTCCTTCTCCAGGACAACATCCCCTGTTACCTCTTCCAAAGAAACGAGATCGGTGAACGTCCCGCCGATATCGATAGCTAGTCTCTTTGCCATTCTAAGTGTTCTCCCCCTTCCAAGAATTTCATAGTAAGTATCCAAAGGATCTTTGCGGTCGTATCTCCAAGGTTCTGAATGGTATGAGGTCGCGTAGAGAAAATGTGGAAGCTGTCGCCCGGTTTCAGGATCTCCCTCTTGTCTTCCACCAGTAAGAGAATCTCTCCTTCCAATATGTAGCCGAATTCCTCTCCTGCATGAGCCATGGGCAGAGGCTTATAGTGAGGTGGATACTCGGCGATCAATGCGTCCAGCACCCGATCAGGAGTCGAGTTGGACAGCAGATTGTAGACAACCTGCGAGTCGCCTATCTTTATTCGTCTACGCGGCTTACCCGCCCTTACGACTAGTGGCCCATCAGAAGGCATGGCAGCAAAGAAATGGGTGAGAGGAACTTCCAGTGCATCGCAAATGGCGTGAAGCGAGGTGATAGAAAGAGATGACAACCCACGCTCGACTTGGGAAAGGAACCCGATGGAAAGATTGCAGCGAGAAGATAGCTCTTCTAACGTCCAACCCTTGCGTTGTCGCAAGGCTCGCAAGCTTCGTCCGATTTCGTAGTCCATGTTTTCAGTATAGTGAAATTTTTTTACTAGTCAAGAGGAAGAGGTAAACTCGTTGCAAGATCCAAGCGACAAGCCCGTCTCAGCATCATGATACTTGCCGATAAATACACTACAGAAGGGACTTTGCTTGCTGTAAGAGTGGACAGCAGTTCACCGTGGTGTGAACTGGTGTGATGCGCGGCACTGATAATCTACCCGCGAGCGTGTATAATGCCCCCATCATCAAAGTTGAAAGGAGGCTCTCGTGCAGAAGCAGACACTAGATAAGGTATCGATCTATGTTCCTAAGAACAAGATAGAGCATCGCCCCATCGAGCGATTGGCTAAGCTTGCGGAAAAG
>JALTFO010000017.1 GCA_027007005.1 Candidatus Bipolaricaulota bacterium
TACCATTACAGCTCCTGTATCTCTATTGATATTCATAACTCTTTCTCCTTTCCACCCTCTACACTAATTTTACGGTGGTCAGGTGTCTCACTCATATTGACACAGAGGGCATTCCCCAGTCGGAGGCAACCAAGATCCAGTCATTCTACTCGGCCCGTGGAATATCCTCATCAATACTTATTCCACAGGCCAAGGAGACGTTCAATGAGTACCTGAACTTCCATCGCCCATGTGGGTTTGCCACGGAGACGGTGGATGAGAAGGGAAAGATCAAGAAAGAGTACAACGACTACCTGACGCCATTTGAGAAGCTGCAAACCCTGACAAAACCAGAGCAGTTCCTGAAGAAAGGAGTAACCATGGAGTCCTTAAAGGAGGTGGAGCAACGCCGCAGTGACACGGAAAGCGCTCAGCTGATGCAGGAGGAGAAGATCAAGCTCTTTCGTTCCTTCTCCAAATCGAGTATATTGACCTAGTAACTCACGCGCTCATGCTCATCTTTCAATGAGAAAAGACTCTATTCGACCTCGCGATGAAGCGGATAACCGCGCAAGCCCTTTGACAGCGATCAAGGGCAAAGCTATACTTGCTGGTGAGGGTTTTAGAGCACGATACGGTAGGAGGATGGCCATGAAGGTACTAAAGGTCGCATCCCGCTCAAACCCAAACTCAGCTGCCGGAGCGATCGCCAGGGTTCTGGAACAGGATGGTGTGGTGGAGATTCACGCCATCGGTGCCGGCGCGGTCAATCAAACCGTAAAGGCGGTCGTCATCGCTCATCACCTCGTCAAAAAGAGCGAAGACACGTCGATCAAGGTCATTTCCGGTCCGGGTTCATGGAGCTTCCAACTGCAGGAGATGAGAAAACAGGGCTCTGGTTTATCATCAGGAAGTAACTCGTATCCTCTACCATAAGACTATTATGCTAACTACATCTATCGAAAGATTGCTTACTGATGCTTGGAACAAGCTTAAGCTGCCTCCTGTTGCCTTTTCCGTCGACCCTTCCGAACGGCCGGAATACGGTGACTTCTCCTCGAACATCGCGATGGCCGGAGCCAAGGTCGCAGGGAGTTCACCGCGGGATCTTGCCGCGCGCATTGTCGCTTCCCTCTCGGGTGACGCATTCGCACAGGTGGAGATCGCCGGCCCGGGGTTCATCAATCTGCACCTTAGGCCTAAGATGATCCACGCCTGTCTCAAAGGGATACTCAACAGTGGAAGCGCCTTCGGCCCGCGCCAGATAGGAACTGGGATCAAGCTGCAGGTGGAGTTTGTAAGCTCGAATCCCACCGGGCCTCTCACCGTCGGGCACGGTCGCCAAGCAGTCCTGGGCGATGTCCTAGCATCTCTCTATGCGTGTCTCGGCTATGATGTAACGCGTGAATACTACTTCAACGATGAGGGACATCAGATAGACCTCCTCGCGCAGTCCCTGTGGGCACGCTACCGCCAAGAATTCGGCGAGGAGGCAGCAATACCTGAGCAGGGCTACGAGGGCGACTACCTGATCGATATCGCAAACAAGGTTAAGGAAGAAGTCGGCGATGCTTATCCGAGGTTCGACGATAAGGCATCTGCCTTCTTCCGCGAGCGTGGCGTCAGCGTCATCAAGCAAATGATCAAGGACGACCTGGACCAGCTCGGTGTTGAGTTTGATAACTGGTTTAGTGAGGCCGATCTTCATCGCCGTGGTGAGGTAAATGCCGCTCTAGAGGCGCTCAAAGAACGTGGCGGGACGTACGAACAGGACGGCGCGATCTGGCTCAAAGCTGAAGAGAACGGCGGACTCAAAGACTCCGTTCTCATCAGAAGCGATGGTCGGCCAACATACTTGATGGTTGACATCGCCTATCACATAGATAAGTTCCGCCGCGGATTCGCTCGCGTGATCGACGTCCAGGGGGCCGATCACCATGTTGAGCAGTCGTCCATGCAAGCCGCACTGAGGATCCTCGGCTATCCGCAAGATTTTCTTAGCTACGGAGTGCATCAGTTCGTGAGCATTGTGGAAGCGGGAAAAACAGTGCGTATGTCCACCCGCGCAGGGAGGTTCATACTGTTGCGCGATCTCACAAGCGAGCTTGGCCACGATGTGGTGCGTTACTTCATGGTCGCTCGCAAGCCGGAGACACACCTACGGTTCGATCTCGACCTGGCCCGCGCGGAATCGCTAGATAATCCTGTCTACTACATTCAGTACGCCCACACACGCATCGCCTCGATCTTCCGCAAGGCGGAGGTAATCATTGACCCGCGTGAGGTCGATCTGGCACCGCTGCAAGCAGCGGCTGAATTAGATCTTATCAAGCAGCTCGACTCCTTTCCGCAGGTTGTGGAAGAGGCAGCGCTGCGTTTCGCCCCGCATCTGTTGGCAGAATACACCCTCAATCTTGCCCGTGCCTTTCACGCTTACTACGCCGACTATCGCGTCCTCGGTGAGCAGAGCGAGGTAATGCAGGCCCGTCTGGCACTCCTAGCAGCGGTACAAAGCGTCTTCAAGCATAGTTTAGACATTCTTGGTATGTCAACTCCGGAGATGATGTAATGGCGTGGGTAGATAGGCTAAAGAAAGGATTGAGCAAGGCTCGCTTGGGGTTTGCAAACTCACTTGGTAATGTCCTCAAGGGCGGGAAGAAGCTGAGTGCTGACCAGATCGAACAGGTCGAGGAGATCCTCATCTCAGGTGACGTCAGTGCCCGTCTGGCGACACAGCTAGCAGAAAGCCTTGCCGAGCATAGCCGCCAAGAACTTGCAAACGGCGGCTTGATGGCTGTACTAGAAGGAGAAATACGAGAGCGGCTGCAGGGTTGCGAACGCAAGCTGGCAGTCCGCAGTGATGGCCAGCCAACGGTGGTCATGATGGCGGGAGTGAACGGTTCCGGGAAGACGACAACCGCCGCTAAGATCGCCTCACGCTTGCGGGAGGATGATCCGAAGATGCCGATCACCTTCGCTGCCGCGGACACATTCCGAGCAGCAGCGATCGATCAACTCGCCGTGTGGGCCGAGCGCATTGGCGTCGATCTCGTTCGCCATAGCATCGGTGCCGATCCATCCGCCGTTGTCTTCGACGCTATCGATCACACACAGCGCGTAGGGGGAGTCCTCATAGTCGATACCGCGGGTCGTCTCCAGACTAAGCACAACTTGATGGAGGAGCTCACAAAGATAGAGCGGACTGTCACAAAGAAGCTTGGACGCGGCTCGGACGAGAGACTACTTGTCCTCGACGCAACCACCGGCCAGAATGGAATATCGCAGGCGACCAAGTTTCATGAGGCGATAGACCTGACCGGGATCGTCATCACGAAACTCGATGGAACTGCGAAGGGTGGGGTAGTACTATCAATCTGGGATCAGGTTCACGTCCCGCTACTCTACATTGGCGTAGGCGAGGGTAAGGAAGACCTGCACGAGTTCTCTGCGCATCAGTTTGTGGAGGCGCTCTTTGAGAATTGAGGGATCGGCTGATTGAACTATTGAGCAATCGAGCGATTGAGTAGTCAAACCAATCTTTCACTCGCTCAATCACTCAATAGTTGTAACTTAACGGAGGTGTTTTGAAAGTGAAGTACGTGTATTTTTTCAGCAAAGGAAAGAGTGAGGGGAGCGCCTCGATGAAGGACCTTCTCGGAGGAAAGGGTGCAAACCTTGCCGAGATGGCCAGCCTAGAGATTCCGGTTCCACCGGGATTCACCATCTCCACCGAGGTCTGCCGCTACTACGACGAACACGACAAGACCTACCCCGAGTCTCTCAAGGGCGAGGTGGAGAAAAATCTACATCAGCTCGAGGAAGTCACAGGGATGAAGTTTGGCAGTTCCGAGTCGCCGCTTCTCGTCTCGGTGCGCTCCGGTGCAGCGATCTCGATGCCCGGGATGATGGACACCGTCCTCAACCTAGGCCTAACCGACGAAACAGTGAAGGGGCTAGTCGCCCGCACAGGGAACGAGAGATTCGCCTACGACTCCTACCGGCGGCTGGTGCAGATGTACGGCGATGTCGTCCTTGGGTTGAAGCCGGAGACGGAGACCGACATCGATCCGTTTGAGGAGATCCTTGATCAGGTCAAGGCAAAGAAGGGCGTGAAGCTCGACACAGAGCTCGAGGCGAAAGATCTCAAGGAGCTAGTGAAACTCTTTCAAGATGCGATCGTAGATCGGCTCGGCGTGGAGTTCCCGCAGGATCCTATGAAGCAGCTATGGGGAGCGATCGATGCCGTCTTTGGCTCGTGGAACAACCCTCGCGCCATCAAGTACCGTGAGATCAATGACATCCGCGGCTTAATCGGAACTGCTGTTAACGTGCAGACGATGGTCTTCGGGAACATGGGAGACACCTGCGGAACCGGTGTCGCCTTCACCCGTAATCCCGCCACCGGGGAGAACGTCTTCTACGGCGAGTACTTGATGAACGCGCAGGGAGAGGACGTCGTCGCTGGAATTCGCACGCCGCAGCCGATCTCCACGCTGAAGGATGTCATGCCTGAGGCGTACGAGGAGCTGCTGCAGATTCGCGAGACGCTCGAAAATCACTACCGCGACATGCAGGACATAGAATTCACCATCCAGGACAAGCATTTGTACATGCTGCAGACCCGCACCGGAAAGCGCACTGCGGCAGCGGCCGTGCGCGTTGCCGTAGAGATGGTTGCAGAGAAACGCATCCGCAAAGAAGAGGCACTAACGCGCGTTACGCCCGCACACATCGATCAACTCCTCCATCCGATGTTCGATCCGGCTGAAGAAAAGAAAGCAACGCAATTAACAAAAGGTCTCCCGGCAAGCCCAGGTGCAGCGACTGGGGTGGTCGTCTTCTCAGCTGAGGAGGCAGAGGCAGCAGCCAAGGAAGCAAAGAAAGTCGTCCTCGTGCGCCTCGAGACATCCCCGGAAGACATAGGCGGGATGAGCGCAGCCGAGGGGATCCTCACCGTTCGTGGAGGGATGACAAGCCACGCCGCCGTCGTCGCCCGCGGCATGGGTAAGTGCTGCGTCGCCGGTGCAGGGAATCTCGTCGTCGACTACGTCGCTGGTAAATTCTCAGTCGGAGGCCACACGATCAAGAAAGGTGATCCGATCAGTCTCAACGGATCAACTGGCGCCGTCTATCTGGGAAGCGTTCCTACGATCGAACCGACTCTTTCTGGAAACTTCGGCACGCTTCTTTCTTGGGCCGACGAGGTACGCCGGCTCGGCGTACACACCAACGCCGACACCCCGCACGATGCGCAGCAGGCTGTCAAATTTGGCGCTGAAGGGATCGGGCTCTGTCGCACCGAGCACATGTTCTTCGAAGGTGATCGGATCATCGCTGTGCGCGAAATGATCCTCGCTGACAATGAGAAAGGGCGCCGTGAAGCACTCAATAAGCTCCTCCCCATGCAGCGAAGCGATTTCGAAGGGATATATCGGGCAATGGGAGAACGGCCTGTTACCGTCCGCCTCCTCGACCCACCGCTGCACGAGTTCCTTCCCCACGATGAAGAGGGCCAGCGCGAGGTGGCCAAGGTGATGGGCGTATCCGCCGAGATCGTCAAAGAAAAGGTCTCTGCACTGCATGAATTCAACCCAATGCTCGGCCACCGCGGGTGTAGACTGGGGATCAGCTACCCGGAGATAACGGAGATGCAGTCGCGCGCCATCATCGAGGCAGCATGCAATGTCTACTCCGAAGGGATCAAGGTCCACCCTGAGATCATGGTCCCACTGGTGGGCAACGTAAAAGAACTGGAGATGCAACGCGCCGTGATCGAGAAGACAGCGCAAGCTGTCCTCAGTGAGCGGAAGCTCTCCAAAGCCGAGATCCCATACAAGATCGGAACGATGATCGAAGTGCCACGAGCAGCGATCACAGCCGATGAAATCGCCCGCGAAGCGGAGTTCTTCAGCTTCGGCACGAACGATCTCACCCAGATGGGATGCGGCTTCTCGCGCGACGACGCCGGCAAGTTCCTCAAGGAATACGTGGCTAAGGGAATCTACGCGCACGACCCATTTCAGGTTCTCGACCAAGACGGGATAGGAAAACTCGTGAAGATGGCCTGCGAGTTAGGTCGCAAGACACGCCCCGACATCCACCTTGGCATCTGTGGAGAGCACGGCGGCGAGCCGTCCTCGATCCACTTCTGCCACAAGGTGGGCCTCGACTACGTCAGTTGCAGCCCGTATCGCGTCCCCGTGGCGCGTTTGGCAGCGGCACAAGCAGCCCTCGAAGACAAATAGGACGAATCTGAACTAGTGTTTCGCACGAAGGCCGGGAGAGATCCCGGCCTTTCTTCTTCGCTCTGCCAGCTCAATCTCTTCGCGTGAGCAAGAAGTCATTTATCTCGACCGTCCGCTATGCTCGCTCAAGATCACAACGTGGCAGACAAGCTGCTCACGCTACAGGAGCGTAGCAATGAACGCGAGAGTGTTTCTATCCTTTCTCATTACTCGTCACTGATCACTTGTTACTGGTCACATGATCGCGCGCGCGAGCAGCCCGAAGGCCACAGAGAGGGCAAAGGCAATGGTCGGAGTGCCAAGCCAACCGAACAACACGCGCACCAAGACACGTGAGTTGATCGTTTTCACTCCCTTGACAAGACCAATGCCCACCACCGCTCCCACTACGGCCTGAGAGGCAGAAACAGGAACGCCAATCAGCGCATAGATGTTTAATGTAATTGCTTCGCCTAACACAACGACAAACGCAGCAAAGGGATCGAGGGGAACAAGTCCGCTTCCCACTGTACGGATTACCCGCTTGCTGAATGT
This sequence comes from Candidatus Bipolaricaulota bacterium, assembly GCA_027007005.1. Taxonomy (GTDB): domain Bacteria; phylum Bipolaricaulota; class Bipolaricaulia; order UBA7950; family UBA9294; genus M55B144. Next base: position 6,759 of record JALTFO010000017.1, read on the forward strand.
CATTATTCCAAGAGCAATCGCAAGTGAGCCAAAGAGAGCTGCAGAAGGGGGAGATAACAACCCAGACTTCACATAGACTCCTGTCACATTGGCCACGTTGTTTGCTCCCAGGGAATAGGCCCCGTAACAAGTGACAAGCACGAGCCCCAAGCGAACGAACCGATCGTGACTGGCAAAACGCCCCATCAGCGTATGCGGATAGAGTGTTACAATCTTATAGGGGATGTAGGTAGCAATCATTCCCCCAATTGGGGTAAGAATCCAAGACACGAAAATCTTCACTAGGGGTTGCAGGTTCACCCCGCTTGCGTTAAGCAGGCTCCCTCCGATGATCGCTCCAACTGTCGCCTGCGTACTCGAAACAGGAAGACCAAACAGTGTCATCATGGTAACGGTGATCCCTGCAGCAAGCATTACCGTGAAACTGGAGATAAGCGTCTGCGTCCCAATTGCTCCGTAGGTGGCAAATCCGCGACTTCCCATGAGGACTGCCCCGATAACGACAAACAATGAGGCAAGGCTAGCTGCCGTCCAGAAGCGCAATGCGCGGCTGCCCACGGCAGGGCCAAACAGATTGGCAGCATCGTTCGATCCTAACCCCCACCCCATGAATGCGCCGGCGATCAATGTCCACATACTTGTTCCCTCGTGTCTTGTTAGTCTATTGAGAGCGATAGCCTATAGCCATGGACCCTAAGATGCAAGTTAAGCTACGGCAAGACCGCCCTACCGTAGCGCTGAGCACCAGGTATAATCACTCCATCAGGTTCCTAAAGGAGGACAATAAGATGACGAAGTACCGCATTGCCTGGCTCCCCGGAGACGGTGTGGGCAGCGACGTGCTTGACGCGGCACGATTGGTGCTGGACAAGATCGGCTTCGACGCTGAATATATACCAGGAGACGTTGGGTGGGAGTTTTGGAAGACCGAGGGGAACCCGCTCCCCGAGCGGACAATCGATCTATTGAAGTCAACGGACGCCTGTTTGTTCGGCGCAATCACATCTAAGCCTAAGGACGAGGCAGCAAGGGAACTAGCCCCAAACTTACACGGGAAGGGGCTCGTCTATTCGAGTCCAATCGTTGGTCTTCGACAGATGTTCAATTTGCACACGAACCTGCGGCCGTGCAAGGCCTATCCAGGGAATCCACTCAACATGCGCGATGATATCGACCTAGTCGTCTTCCGCGAGAACACGGAGGGGTTGTACTCCGGGGTCGAATTTCATCCCGTGCCGGAGAGCATCCGCACTGCCCTGGACGCACACCCCAAGATGAAGCGCTACGCTCATGTCAAAAATGATGACATGGCGATCTCGGCCCGCATCTTAACACGCAAGGGATGCCAGACTATCGCGCGGGATGCCTTCGAATACGCGAAGAAGCACGACTATCCAACGGTAACTGTTGTAGAGAAGCCGAACGTCATCCGCGAGACATCCGGTCTGATGGTGCGCGAGGCGCGGAAGATCGCCTCTGAGTATCCGGGGATCGAGCTGTGGGAGGCAAACATCGACGCAATGTGCATGTGGCTGGTGAAGAACCCGCAGAAGTACAGTGTTCTCCTCTCCACAAACCTATTTGGCGACATCATTTCCGACCTCTCCGCGCAGCTCGTTGGCGGGTTGGGATTTGCCGCGTCGGGTAACATCGGTGACGACTACGCCGTGTTCGAGCCGACGCACGGCTCCGCCCCTAAGTACGCCGGGCAGAACAAGGTCAACCCGACCGCCACGATCCGCGCGGCCAAGATGATGCTCGACTACCTCGACGAGAAGAAAATGGCAGAGCGAATCGAAAATGCCGTTTCGCAGGTAATCTCTGAGGGGAAGGTGCGTACCTACGACATGGGTGGATCAGCATCCACGACGCAGATGGCAGAAGCAATCGCTGCCGCGACATAGGAGGAATAGATGCTCTCGATCAGCCGCAAGTTGGCCCGCTTTACGCGCTCTCTTCACTACAATGACATCCCTGATCCAGCGCGCAAGGAGGCTAAGCGCTTCCTGCTGGACAGCGTCGGCTGCGCACTTGCTGCCGTGGATCATGAGGATATGAAACAGGCTTATCAGTACATCGAACAGCTCGGTGGAAGCGATCAGGCAACGATCATCGGCCACGGCATGAGGACGAACGCTCCCAATGCTGCAATGATGAACGCCCTGCTGGTACGGGTGATGGACTACAACGACATCTACTGGAAGCAGGATCCGTCACACCCATCGGACATTATCCCGGCTGCCCTTGCCGCCGGCGAGCTGCACGGTGGGAGTGGTGAGGACCTGATCGTGGGGATTGTCATCGCCTACGAGCTTGAGATGCGGATGTGCCTCGCCGCAGATCCCGGTGTGCGCGAGGTCGGGTGGCACCATGCCTCACTCACTCAGTTCGTCAGCCCGCTCGTCGCCGGACGCATGCTCGGCTTAAGCGAGGATCAACTCGTCGCCGCGGTCGGTATCAGCGGAGCGAGCCACTTCACCCTCGGTGGAGTCGTTGCTGGTCACCTGACGAACATGAAGAACACCGCCGATCCTATGGCCACCGAGGCCGGCGTGCGAGCAGCGCTTCTCGCGCAGACCGGGTACACGGGGTCCGAAGAACTCTTCGAGGGAAAGGAAGGAGTATTCGAGGTGATCGGAAACGTAACTTGGGACCCGGAGAAGATGGTCTCCGGCCTGGGCGACAAATTCATGATCACCAAATGCGGGTATAAGGCGTTCCCCACCGAAGCGCTGACCCACCAGCCGATCACCGCCGCACTGGAAGTGATGACAGAGAACGCGATCGATCCACATGACGTGGAGGAAGTCATCGTCAAAACCACCACTCGTGGTGCAGACATCCTCTCCGATCCAAGCAAGTATCAGCCAACGACCAAGGAGACGGCCGATCACTCCCTTCCCTACTGCATCGCCGTCGCGGTCACCAAAGGGAACGTGCTGCCATCCGACTTCGAGGAGGAAGCGCTGAAAGACCCGTTCGTGTGGGAACTCTTGCCTAAGATCAAGGTAATCGCCGATCCGAAGATCGACGCCCTCTTTCCCAAGGTCAAACGGGCGATCGTCAGCATCACCACTGCTGATGGCGTGACCTACAGCAAACAGGAGGATCACGCTAAAGGACGTGCAGAGCGACCGCTAAGCGATGCCGAGCTGATCGACAAATTCACCGCCAACGCGCAGCATACACTGAGCGAGGATCACCTCAAACGCATTGTTGAGGAGACGTTTAACGTAGAACGTGCTGCTAGCATCACTGACTACATGGCTCAGCTAACGCGCGATCGCTAGCATGAATGCGGAACATGTGGCCCCACACCACCATGTCGCTGCAGGACTGGTGTGGGACCGTTCTCCTTCGCAGCAGACGCGCGTCCTCATCACAAAGCGGCGTGATGATGATGCCCACGGCGGGCTGTGGGAATTCCCCGGAGGCGGGCAGGAAGCGGGCGAGTCCCTTAAAGAATGCCTAGCGCGAGAACTCAGAGAAGAGCTCGGGATCGAGGTAAAAGTACAAGAGCCGTTTATCACGGTAGAACACAGCTACCCAAAATTCGACATAATTCTGCATACCTTTCACTGCCAAATGGTGCGCGGAAAACCACGAGCAATCGCCTGTGAAGAGTGGCGGTGGGTAACAATCGACCAGCTTAGTTCTTACACCTTCTCCGCAGCAGACAGACATATTGTCGCAAAGCTACAGGAAGCACACTTCACACAATAGTAGGCGAGATTCTGGGTTTTCGAGGACAGACAGAAACTCTGCAAGATCCGCCGACTTGATCGCTGACTTGCGGAAATTCTCAGTGTTTCGTTTGATAATGGTTTCAGCACTGACTGCGTGATCAACTGGTGAGGATGACGCGATGACCCATTACACCACTTGACTGGACGTGGCCATTGCGCGCTTTGCCTCACCGCGCAGGCTATCTTCGTGTTCATATGAAATGTGTTGGATATAGCAGGACAATATCCTGCCCTCTGGTTTGTTATTCTGTCACATCTCTGTCTGGGATTCTGTCTTGTTATCGCCAGAGCCAAGTGACCCACTGCGAACGGGTGCATAATTGCAATGCGTAATGTATGTCAATGGCGCGAACATAAAAGGTGAGAAGGTTCTCAGTGCTTTTCCTTGACTTCCTTGTAATTTAGCACTATTCTGCGCCGCCTTCAACGAAGCAAGGAGGTGTGAAATGCCTCAGAAGAAAGCCAAGAGTGGGAAGAAATCGGGCGGAAACGGGAAGAAGAGCTAAGCTCTTCCACAATGGAGGTACATATGGTTATGGCAAGTTGCCCAGCTTGTGGAGCAAATGTTCCCATCGATGATACAACTGGCGTATCAGAACGTTTGCGGTGCCCGGAATGCGGAGCACTGCTTGAGTACACTGGGAATAGCCCATTTCCTGTAGAGTGGATTAAAGAGGGCTGGCGCTTGGAATACCCGTCTGAGAACTTTCCTACTCGGACGATTAGGCTCAAAAGACGGACCAAGGCCCAGAGAGAGGTAGCACCGCTGTCTAGAAGGAGACAGTGACAATGAAGAAGACAATAGAGGGAGTGTGCCCCGCCTGTGGAAGTTCGATCTTCCTGCCACTGGAGGATGTGTACAACGGTAACGTTGTCCATTGCCCCAGTTGTGGAGCACGCTTGATGGTAATTGACGAAAATCCAATTGACTTTGAAGAGATATTTGACGACGACGAGGAAGACGGACTTTAACATTCCTCTCTTGGCTGAAAGCTTGCGCCGTCTGAAACTAGCTCCAGACGGCGCTTTTCTAAGACTGAAAATGTGGTTGGCACACTCTTGTTCAGTGGCTTCCAACGCAGCAGTCCTAACTTAAAGCAACTGGCTGTTGCGTGCTGGCAGTCCAATCATGGTTCTCTGAACGATCACAGACCTTTCGAGACAAACTCACTCTTCACATAGATCGTTGATATCCCGCCAGTCTTTCCCCGTATGTTGACAGAGCAGGGGTGGTAATAGTACAGTAGTGCTGTGATGCACTGGAAAAATCTGAAACAAGGCTTGCGTATGTTGGGATGGACTCCAATGATTATATCTCTTGTGTTGGCACTCACATGCGTGGACGTTACTGCGTGGCCACAGGATATCGATCTGAAGTCAGAGACAGCGTTCTTTCTAACTAACGATATTGTAGGCCTTGCCGAGCATGAACTCGATTCGACGCTCCCTGTGGATGTCTCGTTCTCGGTTGGGCGCGTAGATATCGATCTTGATGCCAAAGTGGATATCGCTTTAAGCCAGACACGGCTTGATACGCTACCTGTTCTGTACAGGCAAGTTGCCTCTCTTCCCGCGAGCGCTCTCGAGGATGCGCTGACCCAGTCCATTATCCAGGCGGATACTGCAATCGATGCGATCAGGAACGCTGGGGGTGGAATCTCAATTGATGCACTGTACGATCAGCTGAAGATCATCAAGAAGGCGCTCGATGACGATTTCATCGATCTTGTTGATGATGCCCCTGATGTCTCGTTGATGACAAAGGCACGGCTTCTTGTCATCGTTAAGCCGGTTGAGCAACGCTACGACTACTTGAAATACATCGCAAGCAAGGTCAAGAGCTACGCTCTCGATGAAGTGAAGAACGAACTTTGCTCCGTGCTGCGCCAAGCCATCGTTGCTGTTGCGGATGGAGATAGTATGGCCTATCGGCTGGATCTGTTGGCAATTATCGCACGGGCCGAGAACTATCGTGGGACAATGATCAAACAGGAAGAGGCGGATCGGATCAGGTATAAGGCTGATTTACTCCTACGCAAGATCGCCGAGAACGGAACGAGCAGATTGTGTGATGTCGATCTCTCAACCACGATCGGGGATGTTGACGTTGATGGTGGACTGACCTGGAACGAAGCTGATTACCGTGCCCCGAGCAAGGATGTGCGCACGGATGGCTTGGATCTCACGGCAAGCTACGCCGGTGATGATTGGACGGCTTCGGTCGGCTACCAGCCTGAGTGGCGTGATTATGCGGACCGGTTGAAGAATGATGACGATAGGATCAAGCACAGCCTCGACGTTTCTGTCTCACGCAATGTCGATCCATGGAGTACGGAAGTGTCTTTGTCACTCGACTATGAGTTCTACCCGCGCGACATCGATGAAGAGATTGAGCTGGATCGAGTAACAGAGGCGAGTGCAAGGATTCACTATCTCGTGGATCGCGTACTTTCGCTGCCCATTTCAGCGACGTTGGAGGCCAAACTAGTCAAAGATTTAGAAGAAGAGGGAGCGTTAGGAGCGCTGGACATCGGGGATAGAAGTGAGACCGTCGATTGCCTAGATGACTTCATCGGACATGTTCTCGATGCCGAGTGGAAGGGTGACATTGAGCCTGATACCTCGAAGGAGTTGATTGCCACAGCCCGCGCTATCCTCCCTCGTCGACGCATCTACAACATCGGCGTCCCGCTGTCACTTGGTTTCCCATTTCGTGACGGTGATGCGACGCTCGATCTTGAGTGGGAGGGCAAAACCTATCCCGCAGACAGTCCTCTCGATCACGATACGTCAACTGGCAAGCTGAGCTACACCAAGGACGAATCCACAATCACTTTCAGTGGGTATCTCAAGCGTGAGGAACTCATCTATCTCAACGCAACAACGAAAAATCACTCTCTCCAGGAGTGGGAGGGATCGCTTGATGAAGAGCTCGCCTGCGGCGATCTTGCGCTGACGCTCTTCCAGCAACAGACAACCTACCCGTTTGCGAGCAAGAAGGATCAATCGGTCTGGAAGCTCAATCTTGATGTGAACATCGATCTTTCCAACGTAAGCGTTGCTCTTCAGTGGGGCAACAAGGTGACCACACACCCTAACGATGCCAGTAAATTGATCGTGCAAGTGACAGAGATGGGCCTCGATACCGACTGGGACATTGCACAGGGCTCAGTAAGTGTTTCTTTGAGCGATGAACAGGAATGGAACGCCGATCGCACCGACGTGGGTCTAGCAAAGAAGATCCTTGCCAAGGAAACGGGTCAAGCTGAGCTTTCGTGGGATAGTGAGGTCACCGGCGATCTGACTGTTAAGCTATCCTCAACATGCAAGAGCGTGATTAACTTGGCAGATCCAAGCAAGAACAGTACCGATATTACCCTTCAGGCCGAGATTGCCCTTGCAATGTAGAAGAGAGATGGAGTGTCCCCGAAGAACATGGCGGACAAGATGCAACGCTGCAAAAGATTCCCTGGCTTCCGTAGCGTGAGCAGCTTGTCTGCCACGTTGAGAACCGCTCACGACACAAATCCACAAGCCGGGCGTTGCATACAAGATACAACGCTGCGGAAACCCTTTCCCCAGCAACTTCGTAAGAGAGAGGGGGACAGGCCACTTCTCGGCCTTGTTACTGGCGACAATTCGTGGTATGTTTCTTGTTAAGGAGGTTTCAATGAAACAAGTTCTTGGTGTCATGGTTCTGATTGCTATTTGCGGTGTAGTCGGCTTTGCAGCCGAGATTCATCTTCCCTCTGCTGCTCCCCTCTCCGGCACTGTGCTCATTGCCGAGTCGTTCTACAAGACAGTTAACGATGAACAGGTCCCACTTCCTGTTGCTGTGTGGCAAAACGAAAACGGGATGCGCACCACAGCTTGGTTCGACACGCGAATCGAGGCTCACCCCGGCGATGTGATCGTGATCGATCCCGGTCAGTACAAGGTTGACGTCTGGATTCTCACCCCAGGCATTACCGTCACTACCGATCCCAAGGCTAAAGGAATCGCTGACATCTGGGGAGGGCTGGAGGTGGATGCTGATAATGTGACCCTTGACCACATCGCCGTCACTGGCCCGCGCAAAAAAGAAAACATGTTGAGCGGACATGGGATCGAGGTGAACCGCGAACTCCTGAACACAATCACCATCAAGAACTGCCTTGTTGAGGGAAACGACTGGATGGGAATCCACATCATTGGCCCTCGAGGAGAGATCCAGACAATGCGGATCGAAAACTGCGTGGTTAAGAACAACGGAAGCTTTGGAATCGAGTGTCAAGGAACGGAGAACCTGATCATCACTGGATGCACAATTACAGGGAACAAGCAGGGAATTCACGTCGGAAGCAATGTCCAGCACACTGATTTTGAGAACAACAGCGTTACTGGAAACAGCAAGGCCAACATCTTCCGCAAGCAGTAAGAGGAGGACAGTTCCCTTTCTGCCTACGCTTGCTTGCGCGATGCCTCTTTACTGCGTGTGTTGATCAGATAGTGAACAAAGAACGCGAGCAGGACGCCGATGAATAAACCTAAAACGCCAGCAACGGCAACTGACATCTTTCGATTTGGGCCTATCTTGACAGTTGAGGATGTTCCCAGTGTCTTGACCGAAAGCAGATTGTTGATGCTGGTGTTGCTGAGTATTTCAAGGTGTGCCTGTTGCTCGGCGAGTGCTGCTTCAAGATCGGCGACCTTCTGGGCAAGTGCAGCAAACAACGGATTGTCCGGGCTATGAGGGGTGATCTCATCCATCTGTTGAGTAAGAAGCTCCTTCTGCCGATCCAGTTGTGAGATTACAGCCTGCATGTTTCCCGTTGCCTGAGAGACAGCATCTGCTTCCAGTGCTTGCAGCTGTCCTTTCACAAATGGCGTTAGCAGCGTCAAAGAGTCCGACAGAGCGGTTCGGGGCACGGAACCAGTGAGAGTAACCTTTATTTGATCATCTTCCACCTTTGCCTGTAACGAGAGGTGTGCGTTGAGGAAAGAAGGGCGAGTTCCCTCGATCGCATTGCTGATTTGTTGTCCATCCAAAGCCGAGACACCAAATACTTGCGAGAATTGAGAGATACGATATGTGATCATCCCCCTATACTCGTTCGGTTGCATCAACACAATCGCTGCACTCACGCCAACCGCAAGAACAAAACAGGCGATAATGATCCACTTACCCCACCACATCACCCGCAAGTAATCGATCAGATCAACCTCGTAGTCATCCATTTATCTGCCTCCCCTCATCATGGAAACTGTTTTACCCGATACAACACACCAAGGTCAAGTGGTTCGCTCATCCGGAGACGACACCCAACGATGCAGGATAGATGCCACCTCAGGCCGCGTGAACTCTGGTGGAATCGGTTCTCCTTCTGCGAGCATCTCTCGTACTTTGGTCCCGGAGAGGAAGACATGATCCTCACTTCCGTGCGGACAGGTCTTACTTGTTGCCATTTGGCCGCATTTCTTACAGTAGAAGGCATGCTCAAATTTGAGTGGTGCTATCCCGATCTCATCCTGAGTGAAGCGATCGAAGATCTCCTGCGCCTCATATGTGCCGTAATAGTTCCCAACGCCAGCGTGATCGCGGCCGATGATGATGTGTGTGCACCCATAGTTCTTACGACAGATGGCGTGAAAGATCGCCTCGCGCGGCCCGGCGTAGCGCATCGGAGCGGGAAAGGTTGCCAACATCACGCGATCGGCAGGAAAGTAGTTGTCGATCTCTGCGCGGTAGCACTCCATCCTGACTGAGGCCGGGATGTCTCCCTCCTTTGTCTTGCCGATGAGTGGGTTGATAAACAGTCCGTCAACCATTTCCAGGGCGCATTTCTGCAGGTATTCGTGCGCGCGATGGATCGGGTTTCTCGTCTGGAAGGCGACGATCGTCTTCCATCCACGCTCTTCAAAGGCCCGACGTGTCTGCTGTGGATCGAGGTGATACCCGGCGGCGGTGCTTACGGGAACGCGCTTGATGAGGCGAATCTGCCCTCCGATGAGCGTTATTCGTTCAGAGTACATCTGCGCTACCCCAGGGTGAGCATCATCGGTCGTTCCGTACACCACCTGAGCCTCTTGCTTGCGGTCGCGAGTGAATACATCGCTTATGTCTATCGCTCCGTACACAATGCCGTCTTTCCCCTTCAGAGCGATAGTGGTGCCTACCTGCAACGCCTGCGTTTTCTCCATTGGCAAGACAATCGGGATTGGCCAAACGGTCCCATCAGGAAGGCGCATCGAGTCGAGCACGCTGTTGTAGCACTCCTCGTCCATGAAACCCGTCAGTGGGCTGTACAGGCCGCTTGCGATGTTATCAAGCTCAGAAAGGTGGAATGAGTCGAGCTCCATCGTTGGGAGTATCTTGGCTTGCTCTTGGAAGTCCGCCAGCTCTTCGCCTGTCAAGATGCGGTCGACAAGTTTGCTGCCGTGTGGAGCGATCACATTCCCTCCGCTACTGATACCCGCGATGATAAGAGACCTTCGCTCACTGCTGGGATCAAGCCACTCTCTTCCAAGAATGTCAGGATCTTTCCTGTCGACTCCTCGACCGTCTCTTGATCGGTATGCACAATGATCTCCGAATTCTCTGGAGGCTCGTAGGGATCATCGATCCCCGTGAAGCCAGTGATCTCGCCGGCAAGGGCCTTCTTGTACAGCCCCTTGGGATCACGCTCGATCAGCACGTCAAGCGGACACTCTACGTATACCTCGATAAAGTTTCGACAGCGCGCACGCGCAGTTGCTCGCGCCTCACGATACGGGGAGATGAACGCACACGTTGTTGGGACACCATTCCTGCTGAGCAGTTCAGCGACGAAGGTCACCCGGTGAATGTTCTCGTTTCGGTCCTCTTTGGAGAAGCCAAGATCACGGGTCAGATCCTGCCGCACGACATCGCCGTCCAGCCGCTGTACGTACCGCATTCCGCGAGAACGCAGCTCGCGCTCAACCTCTTTGGCAAGCGTCGTCTTCCCCGATCCAGACAGGCCAGTTAACCAAATTACAAACCCTTCTTGCATAGTCTAGCTCCTTCTTCGGCGTTCAAAGTTCCACGCTTAAGATCTTACATCCAGATTCTGCGTTCTGCATTGAGCATATATCGTATGACTCCATGAATGATAAAGCTTGCCCGGCTCACCTGCTTACGCAATATTCGACTCCACCAGCAAACGCAGCATTGATAATTGCTCTAAGGGAAGCTGCAGCAGGATTGACAGCCCCACTCAAGCCGGTGAATCAAGGGATCACCGATGAAGATGCACACCTCCGAGAAGAACCCTACCATATCTTGGCACCAGGGTAAGCTCTACACAACAAGAGCTTATGCACGCCTTTGCGTCGCGAAAAGTGCCTCCCTCTTGCGGGCCACAACCTTGGCACACTGAAAGAACAGAAATACTGTAATAGCAGAGGACCGTTTTCTCACTTGTGTCTAGGGTTGTTTCCTCGCTCGCACAATGAGAAAGAAGGGGAATACTCTCGCGTCTTGCAGGTTTGGGTGCTGTAGCACTACCTCATCGCTCGGTCTTGGTTCAGCAAAACGTTCGATGGTGAACCCGGTATCGAGGAGGAGGTTCAACCACTCACTGAGGGTGCGCGTGAATCTCGCCACCTTGAACTTCCTTACCTGCTCCTGCTTTTCTAAGGGCAGCGTGCCGAACGTCCACTCTTCCACTTCTCCATCCAGCTTCTGAAAATATCCACTGATCTCAAATGCATAAGCGTTACCTTCCTCATCGCGCAGCTTCTTCCTATGGGGAGTGTCAAAACAGGGATGTGAGATTGAAAACTGGAAGAACCCGCCCGGCTTGAGTACACGATGTGCTTCCGAGATAGCGCGGCTTGCATCTGGCATGTCCATCAGGCTCATGAACGCGGTAGCGAAATTGAACGTCTCTGCAGGATACGGAAGATGAAGCGCGTCGGCCACGCGGTAGGAGATCCACAGCGTCTCCTCTTCCTCCTTTGCACGCGCGTGTTCGATGAACCGCTCTGAGATATCGATCCCGGTCATCCTTGCTCCGCGACGCGCAAGGAGGCGAGTGTTGTGTCCCTCGCCGCAGCCGATGTCGAGCCCTTCCAGGTTGTTGATGTCAGAGAGAACTTCAAGGAACGTGGGCGTATTGAACGTATCGCGGCAGACGTCGTAGCCAGCTCGGCTCAGTTGCGTCCAAGTATCCGCGTTGTCATTCCACATCCTCCCTGCTTGCACACTGTCCATCTTTCCTCCGTCGCACAAGCATCATTCTAGCAGCATCTATGCAACATGACCAACGCCCTTGCGTTTCACGTCGCCCCTCTGGTACCGTTTTGTCATGAACGAAACGCCGATTGTCATCGCTGGTTACTACGGGTATGGGAACCTCGGTGATGAGGCGATCCGTGTTGCGCTGCGAGAGGAACTTGCGAAGCATGGCATCGGTGCGCTTTGGCTCACTGCTCGTCCGCAAGCAGCCGATGAGATCGATCGCAAGTCACTTTATCGCGTCTACGCAGCGCTGCGGCAGGGCCGTGCGCTCGTTCTCGGTGGCGGCGGGTTGCTGCAGAATAGGACAAGCAACCGCTCGCTTTTGTATTACCTTGGGTTGATCGGCCTTGCGCGCATGGCGAGGCGGCCTGTCCTCCTAATCGGGCAAGGGATTGGTCCGATCCATGGGCGCTTTGCACGGCATATGACGCGCATTGCACTGAAACGCGCATCATATGTTGGTTGCCGTGACCGCGAAAGCGCTAACTTCCTACGCGGAATGGCGCTGGATGCTGTGATCGATGCAGACCTGTTCTTCCTCCTTCCCCCGATTGAAGCTTCATCGACGCGGTCCTCAGCGGTGCGTAACATAGTCCTCTGCCTGAAAGGGACGAAGAACGAGGGGCTTCTTTGTCGTTCCAGGTTGGTAACTCAAGAGAAAGGGTCAAGCTTCAAGACGCTCCCAGAGACAAAGAACTGTCTCACCACGAAGGACACGAAGGGGTCAGAGGACGAAACGCTTGATCCTGCTCCTGAGCTTGGTCACATTGCACAGCCAATTAGGGCATTTGATAGCTCATCGAGTTCCATTCTTCGTGTCCTTCGTGCTCTTCGTGGTGAATTCCCTTTGGTATCCGTCCCGCGCAAACCGAAATCGGAAATCACTGCCCACCCGAAACGACAAAGAACTGACAAGGCCGAAATGGTCGAGAAGACTGTGTACACGCTCGATGAGGTCTCACGGATGGTCCAGATCTCAGTCACCGTCCTCCCATTCTTCCCCGCGCAGGATTTGGCCCTTAGCCAGGTGATCGCTGAGCGGGCTAGCATTCGCTGCCGTATTGTGCAAGCCGATACGATCGACAATACAATGCACGTGCTTGAGGGAGCAGACCTTGTGATCTCATCACGCTTGCACGGGCTAGAGTTCGCGCTGCGCGCAGGCGCGCCAATGATCGCGGTAAGCGAAGACGCAAAGATTGACGCCTTCGTCGCTGAGGTGGAAGAGAGCTGTGAATTGCGCATCCCATGTGCCCGTTTCCCATCCTCGAAGCAGGTGATGCAGGCCATCAACTCACCGCCATCGCCTGAGGTTTTGTATGCCGCATATCGCGCCATGCACACGCGGGCGATAGAGGGATTCTCACGCTTTGTCGCAGCACTGGAGAGACTATGAGCATGGAAGGAACAGATTATCAAGCTATCCACCGGCCGGTGCTCATGCACGAGGTCGTGAAGTTGCTGTCTTTGTGGCCAGGCGCAGTGATCGTTGATGGGACCATCGGCATCGGTGGGCACAGCGAGACGCTCCTTTCGGCATACCCGACGATTGAAGTGATCGGCATCGACCGCGACGAAGACGCTCTTTCAATCGCCAAAGAGCGGCTTTCTTCGTTTGGTGATCGAGTCCGCCTTATTCACGGGAACTACCGCGATTGCGTCGAGATCTTGGGCGAGCTTGGAGTGGAGAGGATCGATGGCTTCCTCCTCGACCTTGGTCTGTCGTCGCTCCAGCTAGATCGACCCGAGCGCGGGTTCAGCTTTCGCGCAAGTGGTCCCCTCGACATGCGCATGGATCCTACGCGCGGAGTGAGCGCCGCCGAACTGGTCAATACTTCATCAGAAGAAGAACTCTCTGGCATCATCTCTCGCTACGGTGAAGAGCGATTTGCACACCGTATTGCCAAAGCCATAGTAACAGCGCGCGCGCAAGGGGAGATTAAGACAACGGATGAGCTCGCGAAGATCGTCTACGGCGCGATCCCTCGTAAGCTCCACCCACCGCGCATCCATCCGGCGACGCGAACTTTTCAGGCGCTGCGCATCGCGGTAAACGATGAGCTCGATAATCTAAAAGCAGGGCTGGAAGCCGCCTTCTCCGTTCTCGCGCCAGGAGGGGTGATGGCGATGATCAGCTTCCACTCTCTGGAGGATCGCATCGTTAAGGGGTTCTTCCGCTACAAGGCCCTCTCCTGCATCTGTCCACCGGATCTCCCAGTCTGCATGTGCGACAAGAAGGTGGAGATGGAGGTGCTGACAAAGCACCCGATCACCCCCGCGCAAGAGGAGCTCGCGATAAACCCTCGGTCGCGCAGCGCAAAGCTACGAGCAGCGAGAAAGCTTGAAGTGCCCAACTAGTAATTCCTGTTGCAGCGTTTGTGATTCGGCCCCTTCTTGATGTCCATCGATCCCTCCACTCCTTATCACTCTGGTGTCATCGTGCGCGTTCGCAAAGCGAGCAAAGAAACCACGACAGAACACCCAATTAGCTTACCTGTTGCGACATCCGATGAACATGTGAACGGAAAGGTAATCTAGTTCGCGTCCTTCGTCGACAAATGTCCCGATGGTAGACCGCGCTTTCCCTTAACTTGGGGTGAAGATGGAACGCCAGAGAGAAACGACGATCAGTTATCCGCTGCCTCGACCGTACAGTCAGTCACGCACGCGTGCGGCCACCTGGCCTCGCGCGACACTGGCCGTGGTATGTGGTGCCGTGATCATCGCTGCGGCCTGCTTCCTCTATGTCTGGCAGGGGACAAGGATCCTTGCCCTCACCGCGCAGCGCGAGAGCATGAAGCAAACCATTACATCTATCCAGGAGGTGAACAACTGGCTTGACTTCCAGATTGGGCAGGCGTTCTCGCTAGAGCGTGTCTCGCGGATCGCGCGTGAACAGCTCCACATGATCGAGCCAACCAACGTGCGCTATGTACACATCAATCCCTCCAAAACAGAGAAGTGAGAAACTCCCAAACCGTACCTGGATTGTCGTTGCGCTCCTGGTGATCGGCGGGATGGTTGTGGTTGGCCGCCTCGTGCAGTTGCAGATTGTCCAACATGATCACTGGCTGACGGTGGCAGATGCAATTCAAGAACAAACCGTCGACCTTTTGCCACGGAGAGGAACGATCTACGACCGCAACGGCGTTGCGCTAGCCTATGACATCAAGGCAACAGCGATCGCTATCGACAGCTTCGACATGACAAACCCAGAGGCAATCTGCCAGATCCTCTCAGATGAGCTACACCGTCCGATGAGCGAGATAAAGAAACTCGTCTACCGCCCGCGGTACTTCACATGGATCAACCGCAGCGTGGACCTGGAGACCGCAAAGGAGATCAGAAAACGTGCGGCGGAGGCCAACGCAAACGGATTGATCTTCATCGACACCTGGAAGCGCTGCTATCCGCAAGGCGATCTGGCGTCGAACATCATCGGTTTTGTCGGTACTGACGGGCA
Organism: Candidatus Bipolaricaulota bacterium; assembly: GCA_027007005.1. Lineage (GTDB taxonomy): Bacteria > Bipolaricaulota > Bipolaricaulia > UBA7950 > UBA9294 > M55B144. The sequence goes on from JALTFO010000017.1 coordinate 22,207, forward strand.
CGGCCTGGAGGGAATCGAGCTTGCCTATGACAGTGAGCTGGCCGGTGCAAGCGCACAAGTGCATGTTGTGAAGGGGGCCGACGGACGCACTTATCACACAGAGACGATCCAGGAGGGGAAGCCGGGCGATGACGTCCATCTGACGATAGATTCAGACCTGCAGTTTATGTGCGAACAGGAGATCGATGGCGGCGTGAGCCGCTACAAGGCCAACATGGGATTTATTGTGCTCATGGATCCGAACACCGGTGAAGTCCTCGCGATGGCGCAGGATCGCCGCTACAACCTGAACCAGTTCTGGAAATCGACCCCAGCACAAAGGAAAAACCTGGCGACCGGTTTCATGTTCGAGCCTGGGTCGACATTCAAGGCCTTTGGCGGCCTCGCTGCGCTCGACTGTGGCGCCGTGAAACCGAGCGACACCTTCAACGGCAACGATGGGATTAACATTGCGGGGCACGTGATCCACAACTCTGACCACGAGTCGTTCGGCACTGTCACCTTTGCTAAGACAATCAAGGACTCGATCAACACAGCGATGATCCGCGTTGCGCAGCGGCTGGGCGAGGACCGCTTGTACAACTTCCTCGTCGATCTCGGCTTCGGCAAGATCACAGGGATCGAGCTGCCGGGTGAAGTGAACGGCATACTGCGCAATGTGAGCAAGTGGTCGAAGCTCGCCCTCGCCTCGACCGCGATTGGACAATCCGTTGGTGTAACCGGGATTCAGCTAGTGCGAGCGATGGCGGCGGTGGCAAATGGGGGGAAGGTCCTCGCCCCGCATATCGTCAAGCAGGTCGGTGATGAGGCAACTGAGATACCGAAAGTTCTACGCACTGTAGCGGCACCAGCGAGCGCAGCGACCATGCGCACTCTGATGCGCGCGGTCGTGACGAAGGATGGGACCGCTCCATTGGCCGATCTGCCAGGGTTCGAGGTCGCCGGAAAGACCGGGACCGCTCAGAAGGCTGTTCCGGGAAAGGGATACGTTGATGGGAAGTATACGTCCCTCTTCTCCGGATTCTTCCCGGCAGACTCACCGAAATACCTCGGCCTTGTCGTCCTTGACGAAGTGAAGACGACGCCTGTGTTTGGTGGGTATACAGCGGGAGTCATCTTTCACGATACAGCCTCGCGGCTCGTATTGGCAGAACACGTGGCTCCGGTTGCAAGTGCTGAAGGGCATTTAGTGATGTACAGCGCATCGACGCAACCTCCTGTAGACACAAGAGTGTCCAGCATCGCTCCTCCCCCTGCATGGCTGAAACTGCCCTAACCCGCTCAAGCACCCTTCTTCTTCATCCTCCTCTTGCCTGAGACAATTCCTTTTCTTGTAGACGCGAGCGAAAGACTCTAGTATCAATTTGCCGGTTTGCATGCCGGCCAAATGCTCGATGAAACCTAAAGGAGGATCATGAACCTAACCGGGATTCTGAACGATCGAGAGATAAGGGCACTGTGCACGGAAGGAGAGATGATCCGGCCGTTCGTTCCAGTGCAGGCCGGAAAGCCGTCATACGGGCTTGGCAGTTTTGGCTATGACCTTCGCTTGGGAAGCAAGTTTCTCGTCCCAATCGGGGGGATCAACGCTGTGCTCGATCCGATCGCCTTTCCACGTGGACACTTCCGGGAAATCAAGGCTACGGACACACTGGAAGTAGCACCTGGCTCTCAGGTTTTGGCTGAATCGGTGGAGACATTTCACATACCAGACGACGTAACCGGCGTCTGTTGGGGAAAGAGCTCCTACGCACGGTGCGGGCTTCTCGTCAATGTGACCCCGCTCGAGCCGGGATGGATCGGCGTTCTGACAATCGAACTGGCTAACCTGTCACCGCTGCCCATCAGACTTCACGTCGGGCAGGGGATCGCACAGGTGGTCTTCTTCCGCGGTGGAAGGCCGGAGCGCACGTACGCTGAGAAGGAATCCGGCGGCATCTATCAAGACCAGACTGGAGTCACCCTGCCTAAGTGAGGCGAAACACGTGGAGTACATACGAAAGATCGCAGAGAAAGGGCTGTGGAACTCAGGGAAGGTGGAGCTGTGGAATTTCTCGCGGGCAAACCAAAACGATCCGTCACGCATTGAAGCCGTAGCAGCCGTGGCGAGCATCTGCTACGGAAAGCCACCTCGTGATGCGAAGAAGCTCGTCGAACGGCTGTGGAGCGAGAGCCGCGGGCTACCGTCCTCGGCGTTCGAATTCGTTCGTGACGGAAGAAGGCCTGGAATTGAAGATAGCTTGCGGAACAACCCGCAGCTTGCAACCTATGAAGACGATCAAAACGAACCCACCGAAGCGCTGGCAGAGCTACACCGAGCGATCATTGCTACGTTTCGGATCAAGGTCCCAATCTTCGTGGCTCGTCAGATCCTGCGCCATCGACAGTTCAGCTATCAAGAGTTGAGCCGGCGCTACACGGACGATAAGCGTGTTCCGCTTGATTCTTGGTCACCAGAAGAGGATGAGATTGGAATCGCCCCGACGAATCTGTTTCAGCGTGCCTACACAATGGAAGAGCAAATCTACAAGCTTCTACGTGATTCAAACATCCGGGCAGAGATCGCGCGTGCTGTCTTGGGAACCGGCCTCTACACCGAGCTGTGGATGATGGGGGACAAGACGGCCTGGAGAAACTACTTTGCCCTCCGCCTTGACGCTCACACACAGAAGGAACACCGCGAGTTGGCACGAACGATGCGTGACCTGCTCGAAGAACATCAGCCTGGATTGGTGCTTGAAGCGCCGTAGAGAAGCACCTGTTGGGTACCCGGGGTTTCGCCCCATGGGAGGGAACATGAACGACCGTTCTAATCTCTTTAATCGTTGGGCTAAAGGTTACGATGACACAGTGCGTGCCGCCACAGGATTTCCGTTCGCCGGGTACAATCGCGTGTCAGATGAGATCGTTCATCTTGCAGTACCGGACGCGGGGATGCGGGTGCTCGACCTGGGAACAGGGACGGGAAACCTTGCTGTGCGGTTCGCCGCGATCGGATGCACGGTTACAGGAGTTGATTTCTCCGGCGAGATGCTTGCTGCAGCGCGAAGGAAAGTCCCTAATGCGCGGTTCGTCCGCGGCAATGTGACACGAAGTTTAGATTTCCTCGGTGACGAGCGGTTCGATCTGATTGTGTCAGCCTACGTCTTTCACGAGTTTGATCTTTCGACAAAGGTCTTTATCCTGGGAAGGCTCGCGCGTGAGTATCTCACCCAACGAGGGAGAATAGTCATCGGCGATATCGCTCATCCCCGGGTCATCGAGAGAGAGGAAGCGCACCGAAGATGGGCCGCGCAGTGGGACGAGGAGGAACACTACAGGGCGGCTGACGAAGCACTTGCTGGATGTGAAGAAGCAGGATTGCTGGTGCGATATGTGCAGCTCTCGTGTTGCGGCGGCATGTTGTCTACCTAGATTGCAAGTTCGTGTCCGCTCGAAATGTGATGTTCTGCTGATAAGGCATGGAAATGTCTAATAACCCATCAAGAAGGAGATGAATATGAGCAACTTCGTCTATTGGTTCGCTGGTCAGGGGCCGCAGATCGGTCTGCGGATTGGTGGGGCGGTATTGATTCTGTTCGGCGGATGGCTTCTGGGGCTCATTGCTGTAAGGCTGGCCGGACGTCTGATGGATTTCTCGAAATTGGAGTTCTCCAAACTGTTACGTCAATTCATCTTCAAGTTGATCCGCTGGGGAATTGGCGGAATAGTTCTGATCATGGCGCTTGGACAGTTAGGAGTGGAGATCGGGCCGTTGATCGCCGGATTGGGAGTAACCGGCTTCATCCTCGGCTTTGCCATGCAACAAACCTTGTCCAACTTTGCGGCGGGGTTCATGCTTCTCCTTTATCACCCTTACAACGTCGGTGACGAGATCGAAGCGGCGGGAGCATCGGGAATTGTCGAGGGGATGAACTTGGTCAACACAACACTGCAGACGGAAGAAGGAACGATAATTACCATTCCAAATGGCAAGATCTGGGGGGGAGTGATCAAGAACAGAGGGCGCGGGTAACTTGGTTGGTTCTCCAGTAATCGCGGTAGAGGAGACTTGGGCTGGTCTTGAGGTCTTCCCGATTTCATGACCAATGGCAACGAGGAAACGCGTGTTAGTGTTTGCGAGTTCATCGGTGTTGTAATAACAGTTTTTCTGGAGCACAATCGCATCATCCAACAGACAGAACACCACAAGGGAGGCACTAAATGCAGCTTCAGGACTGGGTTCAACGTTACGGGGTCGTAGTGGGTCCGGAGTTTCTACGTGTGGATGGGTTCCTCAACCACCGCATCGATCCCGCGTTCATGGAGGAGGTGGGCCAACGGCTTCTTGATAGATTTGCCAATTCAAACGTAAGCTGTGTGCTCACTGCAGAAGCGGCCGGAAACGTGATCGCATATGAGGCAGCGCGTCGTCTGGGGGCAAGAGCGCTGTACGCGAAGAAGGGGCACGCCTCCACGATGAACAGTCCGTACGTTCGGACCCTTATTTCGCCCACTAAGGGAACTGCGGCCGAACTTGCCGTATCCAAAGACTACCTCACCGAGAAAGAACGCGTCTTGATTGTGGACGATTTTCTCTATCGCGGCGACACCTCCTCTGCTCTAGCCGACATGGTAATTGAGAGTGGGGCAAGCCTGGTTGGGTTCGGCTTTGTGATTGCAAAGGAATTCGGCGAGGGAAGGCAGGTGCTCGCACGCTACGAAAGACCGGTTGTCACGTTGGTCTCAATCGGCAGTATGGATCCAGAGACAGGAGGCATTGTGTTCGCTGAGGCAGAAGAAGACTGATGAGCGTCGTCATCCTCGATTTCGGGTCGCAATACACCCGCCTAATTGCACGTCGCATCCGGGAACTGCACGCCTATTCTGTGATCCTGCCTGGAAAAGCGACCGTTGAAGAGATCTCTAAACACGACCCGCAGGCGGTGATCCTCTCCGGTGGTCCTGCCTCTGTATTTCAGCCCGACGCTCCCCAACCAGACGAGGGCCTCTTTGACCTTGGTTTGCCAATCCTCGGAATCTGTTACGGGATGCAATACCTCGTGCTTCACTTCGGTGGCCACGTCATCCCTACTGGAACGAGGGAGTATGGTCGCGCACATCTTGTTCAATGTGATGGACCGCTCTTTTCTGGGCTAGATGGCGGCGATCTACAAGTATGGATGAGCCACTCCGACGCCGTGACAGATCTTCCGTTGGGTTGGAGAGCAACAGCGCGTACAGTAGACAACCCCATTGCAGCAGTTGAATCGCCGGATAAGCGGATGTTCGGAGTGCAGTTCCATCCAGAGGTGATTCACACCCCTCAAGGAAGAACGATACTGGCAAACTTCCTTGCGATCGCCGGCGTGCCGCTCGATTGGACTCCAGAAAATACCTTAAAACAGCTTATCAAAGAAGTGCGGAAACAAGTGACAGATGGGGACCGCGTTCTGCTCGCAGCATCCGGCGGAGTGGATTCTTCCACTCTGGCTCTCCTTCTTACCCGCGCTGGGGTCGACCATACCGCGGTCTTTGTTGACCATGGGCTGCTCCGAATGGGAGAACGTGAGGAGGTGGAGAAGGCGTTACGTCCGCTGGGGGTAAACCTGGTCAGTGTGGACGCCGCCAATCGGTTTCTGCACGCCCTCGCCGGGGTCAGCGACCCTGAAGAGAAGCGGAGGATCATCGGACGCGAGTTCATCACGGTGTTCAGAGAAAAGGCGCTCGAGCTGGGACCGTTTCGATTCCTAGCCCAGGGGACGCTCTATCCGGACGTAATCGAATCCGCCGGGAGCGAGGGAGCAGCGAGCATCAAGAGCCACCACAATGTTGGTGGGCTTCCAGATGATATCGGATTTGAGCTACTTGAGCCATTTCGCTACCTGTTCAAGGACGAGGTGCGCGAACTTGCCTCGCTTCTCGGGCTTCCAGAAGAGCTTAGGCGCAGGCATCCCTTCCCGGGGCCCGGGCTGGCGATCCGGATCATCGGAGAGATCACCCCGCAGCGACTGCGCATCCTTCGTAAAGCGGACGCCCTGTTCATCTCCGCTCTCAAGGAGGCGCGCTTGTATGGAGAGACCTGGCAGGCGCTAGCAGTGTTAACCCCAGTTCGGAGCGTTGGGGTAGTAGGTGACGAGCGGCGCTACGGCTACATCCTCGCCCTGCGAGCGGTGACGAGTGTGGATGGGATGACCGCCGACTGGGCCCGCCTACCGCACAACTTTCTCGACCGGGTAGCCGCGCGGATAACTAGAAATATCCCCCAGATCGGCCGCGTGGTCTACGACATCACAAGCAAACCACCAGCGACTATTGAGTGGGAATAGCTCCCGCCTTGTACATCGATCCGGCTCGCTTATAATCCGGTCAAAACTTTAGGGGGTTGGCGTGACTGCAAATCATTTCCTCGCTTCTCTAGACTTTTCGCCAGAGGAGTATAGCACCGTTTTTTCCCTTGCTTCCCGGATCATCGATTCTCCCATGGACTACGCCGATCGCTGCTCCGGCCGGCTGATGGCGACTCTGTTCTACGAGCCAAGCACTCGCACCCGCCTGTCATTTGAGGCTGCGATGCTCCGGCTGGGCGGAGTGGTAATTAGCGTAGCAAGCGCGAAGAGCAGCTCAGTCTCCAAGGGGGAGAGCCTGGGCGACACGATACGCACGGTAGGGGGATATGCGGACCTGATTGTCCTGCGTCATCCTAACGAGGGTGCGGCGGTACTGGCGGGCGAGTACTCCCCGGTCCCGGTCATCAACGGGGGCGACGGAGCGCGTGAGCACCCGACACAGACCCTGACTGATCTGTTCACCATCCACCGGTTTAAGGGACGGTTTGACGGCCTGACGGTCGCGTTCTGCGGCGATCTGCGCTACGGTCGGACCGTGCACTCTCTAGTAAAGGCGCTCGCGCGCTACTCCAACGTTCGGTTCATCCTGATCTCCCCGCCCGAGCTGCGCCTGCCGGAGCGGATCAAGCGCGAGGTCAAAGAGATTAATCCAGCGGTGACGCTGAAGGAGACGACGCAGATGGAGAACGGGCTGAAGAGCGCGGACGTCCTCTACATGACCCGCATCCAGAAGGAGCGCTTCTTCAATGAGGAGGACTATATCAAGTTGCGTGATACATACATCCTCACCCCAGATAAGTTGAACACGGCCTCCGCCGAGATGATCGTCATGCACCCGCTTCCACGGGTGACCGAGATCGACTACGCGGTGGACGTCGATTCGCGTGCGGTCTACTTCGAACAGGCGCGGTTCGGGATGTTCGCGCGCATGGCGTTGATCCTACACCTCCTCAGGAGAAAGGAGGATGAAGATGCTTAGGGTGGACCGGATCAACAATGGGATAGTGCTCGACCATATTCAACCCGGTCAAGGGCTGAAGGTATTCGAACGGCTTGGGCTGCGGAGAGCTGGTTATTCGGTAGCTCTCTTGATGAACGTCACGAGCAGCAAGATGGGACACAAGGACATCATCAAGATCTCAGATACCTTGGATATCGACCTCACCATGCTCGGGCTCCTTGCCCCCGACGCGACCGTGGACTACATCGAGAACGGCGTGGTAACGCGGAAGGTCACCCCCGGTCTTCCGGAGCAGGTGATCGGGTTGATTGAGTGCAAAAATCCGCGCTGCATTACCACGATGGAGCGCCAGGGAAAATCCCTGTTCGTCCTTGTCGACCGAGAGGCAAAGGAGTACGAGTGCGCCTACTGCGGCGAGCGGGTCAGGGTGTGAACAAGGGCCTCTTGATCACCGACGTCCGGCTGGTCGACGAAAGGAGTGATTTTAGGGGAGACCTGTACATCAAGGGCGGTCTGATCCGCGCTGTTGGGGTGAACTTGCGAATTCCTGGAGCGAACGTCCTTTCCGGAGAGGGGCGTACCCTCCTTCCGGCGTTCGTCGACCTGCACGCCCACTTTCGCGATCCGGGCTACCCGGAGAAGGAAGGCATCGGGAGCGGATCCGCGGCTGCCGTACACGGTGGCTACACCACGGTTGCGGTGATGGCGAACACTGCTCCGGTCTGCGATCGCCCCGAGGTTGCCCTCTACATGCGCGTCGAGGCAGAGAAAGCGGGGTTGATTGAGCTGTACGCAATGGGAGCGATCACCCGCGGTCTGGCAGGGGAGGAATTATCGGATATGGAGGCATTGGCCCCGCATGTATGGGCGTTCTCCGACGATGGATTTGGGGTGCAGCGGACCGATATGATCCTTCGAGCCTTCCAGCGTGCCGCTACACTCGGCCGCCCGATCGCGGAGCACTCTGAGTACCTCGGGATCGACGATCCGGCATTGGCCGAGGAGCTAATGGTGAACCGTGACACGTTTCTCTCACGACGGATCGGCGCTGCGCTCCACGTCGAGCATGTGAGCTCTGCCGGCTCGGTCAAGCTGATCGCCGCAGCGAAAAGGGCCGGAACGCGGGTTACTTGCGAGGTCACTCCACACCACCTATGCCTCGAACCCGGCTATACTGTCAACCCGCCGCTTGTCACCGAAAAGACGCGGGATCGCCTCATCGTCGCCCTCGCCTCCGGGGAGATCGACGCCGTCGCCACCGACCACGCTCCGCACACTGCAGTGGACAAGAACAGAGGAGCTCCGGGGATCTCCGGGATCGAAACAGCGTTTTCCCTCCTCTATACCCAATTGGTGCGATCGGGGAGGCTGGATCTTCCGACGCTCGTTCGCGCAATGGCGACCCGGCCGGCACAGATCCTCGGGTTGAACAAGGGTTCGCTCGGGATCGGCCGCGACGGGGACGTAGTGCTGGTCGAGGAGGGTGAGGAATTCACCGTAACCACAGATTGGCTGCTATCGCGCGGGAAGAATACCCCGCTTCTCGGGGAGAGGCTGCGCGGGAGGGTGTGGGCAACCGTGCATCGCGGCGAGGTCGTCTACCTAGACGGAAAGCTACGCGGGAAGGTGGTTGGATGATCATTGATCGACTGTTTGACGCGGTGAAGCAGCGGGGACCAGTCTGCGTGGGGCTCGACACATCACTGCAACTTTTACCTGCATCGCTCCTTGCAAAGCTCCCGCCGGCGCAGGCGGCGCTTGCGTTTAACCAAGAGGTGATCGACGCCACCGTCGATGTATGCGCCTGCTTCAAGGTGCAGATTGCCCATTATGAGGCGATGGGAGTGGATGGCCTCTCCTGTTATCGGGACACGATTGCCTACGCACACGATAAGGGGGCGCTCGTAATCGGGGATGTTAAACGGGGCGACATTGCCTCCACCGGCGAGATGTATGCCCGCGCTCATATGGACGGGGAATTTGCAACGGACATGATCACCGTAAACCCGTACATGGGCTGGGACGCGATCAGTCCGTACCTGCCTTATCTGGAGCGAGGGGATAAAGGGATATTCGTCCTGATCAGGACTTCAAATCCGTCGGCACAGGACTTCCAGGAGATCAACTGTGGGGATCGTTCCCTCTTTCTGCGGGTCGCAAGCAAGGTTGCGGAGTGGGGAAAGAACTACATCGGGGATTGCGGGTACAGTGCGATTGGCGGAGTGGTCGGGGCGACCGGGCCGGAACAACTGGCCACGGTGCGCTCGGAGTTCCCATTGGTCTTCTTTCTCGTCCCTGGGTACGGGGCGCAAGGAGGAGGGGGTAAGGACGTTGCTCCAGCGTTTCGGGACAGGAACGGCGCGGTGGTGAACGCATCCCGTTCGATCATCGGAGCCTACCGCGGACAGCCTGACGGTGACCGGCGCTACACACACTACGCCCGCACCGCAGCGTTTACGATGCGGGAGGACATCACACAGTGGCAGGAAAGATAGGAATTATCGAGTCGCGGGTATCCTCCAATGCGCAAGTGGGGGACGGGGTGTTCCTGCTCAAGGTGGAGGGCGACTACTTTGCTGTGCCGGGTCAGTTCTACATGCTGCGCGCGTGGGAACTTGATCCTCTTCTCTCCCGTCCGCTGAGCGTGTTTGACATAGCCGAAGAGGGAATCTCGTTGCTGTACGCGGTGCGCGGCCGAGGGACAGAACGTCTCAGCCGCCTTGCTCCCGGGAACGTGGTTACCCTCACCGGGCCGCTCGGGAATGGCTGGGAGCGAAGAGTTGGTCGCGTCGCACTCGTTGGTGGCGGCATTGGAATCGCCCCTCTCTACTACGCAGCGAAGGTCTTTGGGAATACCAACGTCTACCTTGGGTTTGCGGACACGCCATACCTGGTGGATGAATTTGACCGGGTTGGCCGCGTGCACGTCACATCGGAGACTGGGGTGCGCGGTACCCCGGGCTTAGTGACCGATATTTTCGATCCATCCGGTTACGATGTGTGCTACGCTTGCGGTCCGCGCCCGATGCTCGCTTTGCTTGACCGATTTTGCCGCAGCGATGAGGTCCCGCTTTTCGTCTCTCTTGAGGAGCGGATGGCGTGCGGCGTGGGGGCCTGTCTCGGTTGCGCGGTCAAAACGATACATGGGTACGCACGCGTCTGCCGGGACGGTCCGGTCTTCCGTTCCTCGGAGGTGGTGTGGGATGGGTAAGGCGGGAGTTGTCGTTGGCAGGCTGCAGCTAAAGAACCCGGTAATCGCGGCATCGGGGACGTTCGGGTTCGGGGCCGAGTACGGGGAAATCTACGATCCGTCCCGATTGGGGGCGATCTGCACGAAAGGGCTCACCCTGCTACCGCGCCAAGGTAACCCGTCCCCACGGCTGTGGGAAACCGCGTGTGGCCTGCTTAATTCCATTGGTCTGCAGAACCCGGGGATCGACGCCTTCATCTGGGATGAGCTTCCCCACATGAAAGACCAGGGGATAACGGTGATCGCCAACGTGTGGGCCAACAACATTGATGAATACGCTATAGCAGCTGAACGCCTCTCCGAATCGCTGATTGATGCGATTGAACTGAACGTCTCCTGCCCGAATGTGTCCGGGAAGGGACTCCTGGGAGAAGACGCGGCTGAGACGGCACGGCTGGTGCGGCAGGTACGGCGAGCCTGCGAAAAGCCACTATGGGTCAAGCTCCCTCCTACAGGAGGGAGTGCAGTTGCTCGTGCCGCGCAGGAGGCGGGGGCGGACGCGATATGCGCGGTGAACACCGTCCGCGCGATGGCGATCGACATAGAGACTGGACGGCCGGTGTTCGCCAACGTGGTCGCCGGGCTATCCGGCCCAGCGATAAAGCCGATCGCCCTTCGGATCGTGTACGAGCTTGCCGCCGAGTTGACAATTCCGGTGGTCGGGATCGGCGGAATCAGCGATTGGCGGGACGCGATCGAGTTTATCATGGCCGGGGCGTACGCGGTCCAGGTGGGCACAGCGAACTTCGTCGACCCGCTCGCCGCGGTGAAGATTGTCGCCGGGTTGGAGAGGTACATGAGCGAGAAGAATATCGATGATCTAGGGGTAATCCGCGGAAGTGCTCAGCAATAAGGAAGTTGAGGAACTGTTGATATCGGTAGAGGCGGTGCTCGACGGGCATTTCCTCTTGTCATCCGGGAAGCACGCTCCCCGCTACGTGCAGTGCGCTAAACTCCTCCAGCATCCCGAGCTGGCGGAATGGGTAGCGAAATCGCTGGCGGAACGCTCCGAGGAGTTTGGAAAAATAGATGCGGTAGTCGGCCCGGCCCTTGGTGGGATTGTCGTTTCTTACGAGATCGCGCGTGCGTTAAGGGTGCGCGGAATGTTCTCGGAGCGGGACGCGGAAGGGAACATGACACTCCGGCGCGGATTTGAGATCGCCGCGGGTGAACGGATCCTCATCGTCGAAGACGTCGTCACCACCGGCGGGTCATCGCTCGAGGTAGCGCGGCTGGTGAAAGAGCACGGAGGTGTTGCGGTCGGGATTGCGTGCATCGTCGATCGTCGTCCTGAGGGGACCGAGCTTCCACTTTCGGTGATCGGGGCGGTGCGGATGCAGATCCCGGTCTATGCGCCGGGCAACTGCCCTTTGTGCCGCCGCGGGATCCCATACGTCAAACCGGGGAGCAAAAGCTAAACCGAAGTTCCTGCCGATTTAGGGCTTAGAATAGGGATGTAATGCTGTTGATATGCGGCATTGGCGAGATATGCCCTATCCATTTTGTAGACATGTTGACATGGTAGGTATGTTTGACATTACTACCTTTATGTGTATAAT
>JALTFO010000018.1 GCA_027007005.1 Candidatus Bipolaricaulota bacterium
ATCCGAGGCGGCACGGACGGCGCGCGACTCACCGAGATGGGACTCCCCACGCCGAACCTGTTTGCTGGGATGCACAACGTGCACGGTCCGCTCGAATGGGCGAGCCTGCAAGAGATGGAAAAGGCCGTCGAGACCTGCCTTAACCTCGTTGACCTGTGGACTCAAGAGACGAACACGGCGTAGAGGCAACAGGCATCTTGCAACTAAGAATGTTTCGTGCTTTGGGAAAACTGCTCCTTGTGCGTAAGGCGTGTGACTAAGTGATTGCTTCGCCAAAGGGCCAATCTGTATATCTTACGTATACCCTTAAACACAGCATAAAACGGGACCTGCCACAGATGATTCACTCCCCAGAGTGTCTGAAGATACTGCAAAAAGCTTACGGATGAGAGTTTACTGTTACTGGAGATTGCCCGCGAATAACGGAGGTATAAAAGCATCAACATGCGATATGGTGATATCGTATCCATTGATTGCATGCGGATCTTATAGAAACGCCGCTCTTCCTCAGAAATAGGTGTGCTAGATAATCTTTTCAAGGCATCTTGTGGAACCTCGACAGCCAATAGATCCACAAGATAGCGGAGAGATTCCTGTAATGGCAAGACCAAGTGAAGTCTCTGGCTGAGAACGATAAAACGATCCCAGTCTATCTTGCCGAAACTCGTATCAAGAATAGTCATGGCATCAGCCACCCAGCGGAATGGGGGTACACTGTTCCATCTGAGCCCGTGAGCGCAGACGTGCAAAAATAGGTCTGTTGGGTTCAAAAAATGGGTAAGTACACCATTAACATGAGTGTTTATGGCGCCACTCCAGAAATCCTCGTCAGCATTATTCTCACATCCTTCTGCTAAAGCATGCCAGTGAAGATCAAACTCGTGCCCCGTGTCGTCATAAAAGCCATGCGCGTGTCGCATCCAGAAAAATGTGTCCTTCACTTCCTTAGGAAACCCCGGCTTGGGTAACCATCTGTAACTCCTCAATAAGGAAACAGCAGCTGGAACGTCCTTAGGATGGATGAGAACGTCGATATCCCCCATCGGTCGCAGGCCAGGATCCTTGTAATACTCAAGCGCTAGTACAACCCCCTTTAATAAAATTGTCTCGATGCCTGCTTCATGGAAGAGGTGTAATACTGATGATGCCGTGTGAAAGAGCATCTGGTTCTCATACCAGGTCAATCGGTAGATCCCCTTGTATAGGTCCATAGCAGGGGATGTCACCCCTTGCCGGTCCAAATTTTGGTACAGGAGCGGCAGCAGACGCCTCGATGCGTGGTCTATATCATTTACGTCGACACGCGCCTCCCACTTTCGCCATGCGTCGATGGATGCCTGGCCGCGCAAAAGCGCCGCCTTCAATAGCAACTCTTGCTCCTCGGTCGGCCATATACCACCATGTTGTAACATACCCATGTTTCTCCTTACAAGTGATCCACAGATACTATACGTCCTTCCCGCAGGGAATACGTCATCTCTGTCTCTTGTACTATCCGTTCGTCGTGACTGATGATCAACACGGAAGGGTTTCCTTCGAGTTTGCGCAGGTTCATCAACAACACGGCGATGCTCTCTTTATCCAGATGATTGGTCGGCTCGTCCAGGATGAGCAGGCGCGGTTCGCGGAGAAGGGCACGGGCTAAAGCTATACGCTGGCGTTCCCCTCCCGAAAGGAGGATCCCATTCTCCCCCACTTGCGTGTCGTAACCTTTTGGAAGCCGCGTGATGAACTCGTGTGCCGTGGCCAATTGAGCCGCCTTGAAAACCTGCGAATCACTCATTTCACCATAGCCGTACACAATGTTGTCCATGATCGTCCCCGGGAGGATCATCGGATTCTGAGTTACAACCCCGATTTGCCGTCGCAAAGCGGTTATATCCAGTTCATCATACGGATATTCATCGGCATATAGCCGCCCATTCTGAGGCCGATAGAAACCGAGGATCAGGTTGACTACCGTGCTCTTCCCGGAGCCGTTCGGGCCGATGAGTGCTACCATGGTTCCCGGTGGGACAGCGAGGCTCACCTCGCGTAATACAGGCTCTTTCGTGTAGCTGAAGCTTACCGATTCCAATTCGATCCGCCCGCGGAAAGAAGCCTTCTTGGTGCCAGAATAAGGGCGGGGCGACTCGTGAGTGAATAGACGGTACAGCCTGTTTAGAGATTCATTTCCCTCGATAATACGCGGAATGGCTGTGGAGATGGCATTTAGCCGACTTCGCAGCAGGGCCAATGCGGCATAGAACGAAAGCAGGGAGCCCAACGTTGTGTGTCCCGATGATATCAGCCATCCGCCTGCGACCAGGATCGAAACCCCGGTGATTGCCAGAAGTGTCCCCTGCGTGGAGCCGTACGCCCTCTGCAGCCAAGCCATGCGCGTGCTCGTCTGACGCAGATCCTTCAACTTGCGCGCTTGCCTACTAAGCTCCATCCCTTCAGCTGCCTGGATGCGGGTCAGGTCCATCGCTTCCAGGACAAACAGTACGCCTCCGCTAAACGATGCAAACGCGCGATGAAAGTCACGCGTTCTCTCCTTGACCTTCCGACCCAGAAACCAACTCACGCCGATAATTGCGCTGAACATGACGACGACTATAAGAAATAGAAGCCAATTGAGATAAATGAGGACGCCAGCGATCGCCGTGCTGATGAATATATCAGGGATCAATTGGGCCATGAGAGCGTTGCTCATGATGTCGAGTCGCTCGCTATCTTGTACCATGACCGTGTGCAATTGTCCACGGTCCGCATTGCTGTAAAACGAACGAGACAAGGAATAGAGCTTCTTCAATAATACATATCGAAATTGCAGGATTGCTTTCTTGGTGACGTTGAGAACAACTTTTCTTGTTAGGAGAGTGATCCCTCCTGTTACCATGTAGAGACCGATGATAGCGGATCCGAGCAGCAGCTGCTGCGTCACCTGACCAGATGGGATCGCCACATCTACAACTTTGCGAATGAGAAGAGTGATCGGTAGGAATAGTATGGCTTGCAGGAATGAAGCGAGCATACAGAGGCCCAACCATTTGTAGGAACCAGCATAGAGCGATCTGTAATATCTCCAGGCTGCGTGATTCACTTTCGTTGAGCGCTGAGGCGAAGAAGCCTTATGGATCATGGTCCGGCGCCTCTCTCTGTCGATCGATTTTCGCTTTTAGTATGTGTAGATAATCTTTTTGTGACGCGCGTTCTCGTAGGCCCATATTGGAGCCGTGTAGGCGCCTTCTCATCACTACCTCGTCCAACATGATGCTCTTCAATCCCTTTCTAGTTGCCCGGGCGTACCAATCTATGAATCCGCCGACCCGCCATTGGGACTCGAAATCCCCCACCCGCATGAAGGCTTCCCGACTTATGAGCATAGAGCCCGCATGGTATCCAGGCATGATCCGGCGGTTATAACGGATCCTTAGTCGCTCTGATTCACTCATGTCAGGACTGTAGAACTGTTCCACGTGTCCGAATACGGCATCGATTTCCGGATTATCGATGATGACGTCCATCTGGTGTTCCAGCTTGCTCTTTGTCCAGAGATCATCCGCGTCGAGAAAGGCGAGAAAATCTCCGTGGGTAAGCTCAATCCCTTGGTTCAACGCGGCTGGCTGCCCGCCATTATGCTGATAGAAATATCGAATTTGCGGGAGGTATTGCTTGGCAACATCAGCACTCTTATCTGTTGACCCGTCGTCAATCACGATCACTTCTACCGCGGGATAAGTCTGGGCCAGTACGCTTTCAATGGCCTCTGCCAGGTAAGGATCTCCGTTATAGACCGGAATGACCACGCTGATGAGAGGTTCTTGCCACATCGCTATCTCATCTCCTTATGTGATTCCGTAGAGTGGGTTAGTATTTTCTCGTATAGCGTATCGTAATCATCGACGTAGCGGTCGAAATTGAATTGTTCTATCGCCCGCACGCGCGCGGCGCGGCCCATCTTGCACATCTTAGTCGGGTCTTGCAGCAAGCGGATGACGGCGGCAGCTGTACACGACACATACTCCGAATCGACCAACAGCCCGAAATG
>JALTFO010000019.1 GCA_027007005.1 Candidatus Bipolaricaulota bacterium
ATATCAAAGCCAGATACATCCTTGATGTACTTATGCGTGAACTGCTTGATGATTTTTCGGGGCTCTTCTCAATCAGCCAGTTCGAGAAACACCTCAAGAGCAACAACCTCCCAGGGAGCAAACGTACAATTTCCAATTATCTTCACCACTTACAGGAAGCGTTCTTTATCCTGCTGACGGACAAGTTTGCCTATTCGCCCCGGCAGCGGCTAATGAACCCGAAGAAGGTCTATCTTATAGATACTGGACTTTCTGTGCTTGGCGTGCCCTTCAGTGAGAACCGCGGTAAGATCCTCGAAAACATAGTTGCCATTGAGCTTTACCGGCGGGGAAAAGAGACCTACTACTTCAAGAGCCGGCATGAGTGTGACTTCATTGTAAAAACGGGATCCCAACCTACCGAAGCGATTCAGGTTTGTTGGGAAGTCACTACGCGGAATGAGAAGAGAGAGATTGCTGGCTTGATGGAAGCAATGAACGCTCTGAACATCAGGGATGGTAGAATTCTCACGTTCACGCAGAACGAAGAAAGAGAACTAAGCGGCAGAAAAGTCGCTATCCAACCGGTTTGGCGGTGGCTGCTTGACACACCTACTGAAGATTGACCCATCCATTTCCTATCGTCTGCTAGGGCACATACCTGTAGACGTCCTTGGGAATCTAGGATGTAGCGGAGCTCTTCTTCGGTGAGGCCGATCTGGCCCATCTGAACCGCGTTCATCAGGCCGTTTAGATCATACTGTACTTGTGTGAATAGCGTTTTGGACATGTTAGCTCCTGTGATAGACCCCTTCGTAGTGATTTTGGTGAGGCAATGCGGGGACTTGACTTTTGTGTCCGTGTTATCTATAGTGAGTTTAGCTCATCTGCCATGTGTAGAAGGAGTAACGATGCCGTCTTTTTAAGGGCGGCATCAGCTGTTTCGGCTTTTCTCCCACCCTTCAAGCTCCTTTTGGAGTTTCCGCTTACGGTGAGGCTCTGTTACCATGTAGGCTGTCCATGGCAATAAGTAACCGTTACGATCGGCTAGGATTACAAGATATTCCTGTTGTTCCAACCATAAGCAAATCCTGCGCTCATTCCGTCGAGTTGTTTCCCAAACTTTAACAGCAGGATCATTGGAATTTTCAATAATCGCTCGTGGCCAACGAATCCGTTCACAGCGCCTTAAATCAGGATAACGTGAGGCTTCTGAACTACCTTCTGATATCATGTGCCAAAACGTTGCTTCTTTCTCTTCCAAGAGTGGATGTCTTTTCAGGCCAAGCCTTTGACCTCGGAATAACGGCCTTGTCCAGATAAAGTCTGATTCAAAATAGCTATACAAGGTTTTCAAATATCTCTCCCAATCGCCTCCACAATCACTGAGAAGGACTAAGGGGGGTAACCACCGAGGTTTTCCCGTCATTCATCTAGCTCCTGTGCAGTCCACCGGAATAGGTTGAACTTATCTTCCCTGTAAAGTGTGGAGTGCGTCAGGCTATATCCGGAACGTTCGCGAATGATTTCAACCAATTGTAGTTTCGCACTACTACTGGAAAGATCGCGATTGGCATAGGCTACGGCCCCGATCAGAAGATCAGCGAGTTGTATCTGTTCAACCTCGTGTGAGCGGACCGTCTGCACTTTCTGAATAATTTCCCGTGAGAAATCGTAGGCATTGTTACAAAGCACATCCTGAAGCTTTCTGACCTTGGGAGCGCTGCGAGTATCTTTGATATCGAGGTAGATACGATAGGAAGCGTTAGGGCGTAATATCGCCTTGAGCATGGTAAAGTACATCTTAAAGTACCATTCATCGTGGCTTTGGCCGTATGCCTCGTGGCGAAGCTTATTCTTGTCGGCCACGATCAAGGCACGAAAGTGAAGATTCAGCTCCGCAAAGAAATAGTCAATCAGGTCGGTATAGAAATCGAGCTTCCCTGGAGAGACCTTGGTCCACTTAATCTCAAAGTCCTGATCAAGGCCGTGTTTTTCTTTAATAGCCCGGATAGCTTGTGCGATCTTTTTTGTCTTCTCAAGTGGGCACCAGACAGCTCCCAATATCATGACATTCTGCTGGTCATGTTCAAGATGACAGCTCTCATCACAGTAAACGTTAAACTTTCCGGTCATTATGGAGGCCTCCATCGGCTGTTGGCCGAACTGCATGCATCGGATACTCTGCGATTATAGCACGATTGGATTGCTGTTGAGTAGCTTGTGACCTAACCAAAGATGGACTGCTTCACCATCAGCGCCATCGCTAATTGCACGCTGAGGCAGAAAATAAAAAATAAAGGTCAGGCCCCACACGCGAAGGTCAGGCCCCACATGCGATGTACTATAGTCTGCTAGGGCATATACCTGTAGATGTCTTTGGGAATCTAGGATGTAGCGGAGCTCTTCTTCGGTGAGGCCGTAAAGCTTGGAGTAGTAGGCATCGATCGAGTCGAGGAGGGCCCAACTGTGGCCGCCATCTTTTATCCTGATCTGCCAGTCCAAGGTATGAATGAACCTTACCACACGAGCACCTTTGCCAATTTGTAGCTCATGACACTAGTTATGGAACTCCATATCTTCACCATAACCTCGTTATTAAGGTTCTGCAGGGCATTTCCTGCTTTCCATATTTGCTCCTAACCATTGTTATCTCTCTCATGCTCTGGCAAAACAGGACCGCGAACATAGTAAGCTCCTCGGCGTTCTCCTTTAAGTTGAAGATACCCTTCATCCGCAAGGTGTCTGAGTTCGTTTTTCGCTGTATTGCGCTCCACGCCAAATATCATTCTGTAATCGGCGTTTTTTAGGATTCTATTCTGGGAGAAGTACCTTCGAAGAGCCGGAATCCTGCTCATAAGAAAGTCCTTCTTATCGCGCAGTTCTGGGCTGATTTTATAGACCGCTCCACGGCCATGCGCCTTGGCTGTCTGAACTACCCCTTGAGTGACCATTTCCTGAATCTCCCGGTATGCCTGGTCTCGATCTACCTGGTTCACACGGCGGTAGTCCTCATTTGTAAAACCAGTAGGACATGCTAGAAGGGCCCGCTTTTGAGCTGTAGACAAATGGAGGGTGTCGATTATATGTTTCCACTCGGGGGCAGGACCGGAGAAGATAGGTTCGTTGCTAAGAGTCACGAAAAAAGCCCCGTTTTCTATGCGTAACTCTGGAACGTGAAGGAACGACTCCTCCATCTCTTCGAACATGCGTGGAATACCCTCCCCTTCTTCTCGCATGAGTCCTGCATCAACTAAAACGCGGACGATGAGGGGATTGCGACTTGCGTGGATGCGTTTACGCTGCCGAAGGAAGTCAAGAGTCACGGGTGGAATTAGCTCTCCGGGGCTCATAACTTCCATTCGATCATCGAAGAACCAGACCTCGATTTCCCGGGATTTATCCTCATAATCACGATGGGCAAAGGCGTTAACGATGGCCTCCTGCCAGGCGAATTCCGGGTATTCTGGCATCTCGCGGAAGAAGAGATCGTGCAGCTTCTCCGATCGTTGGATTTCCTCTTTGGCGATGCGATAGGCCTCAGGAATCGCCGCTGCGATTGGTGATTCGATCGGAGGGAATTGTACTACATTACGCCTGGGGCCGTGCCGACGTTCCTTACCTGAAACCCGAAAGAAGCGAATCCCAGCACGTGGATGCCATCGCACCAGTGGTGGCTTTCCAAACAGTAAGAGACACGCGTTGGTGATGGCAAACCCATTAGCTCGAGGGAGGATGAGCCCGTAGTGCTCAAGCACCTCTTCAAGACTCCGTTTTTGGAACACGGTGCGGGAGATAAAGTTTCTCACCAAATCAAAGTCGATATCTTCGAACATGGCGTCAGGATGAAGGCGCTGCTCATAACCAACACGACGATAGGCCTCTTTACGTGCATTGATAACCTCCTGCGGCTCCTTGATGACCTGATCACCGACGCGGTAAGGAAAACCATTTGCTTCTACCATAACGGCTTTAGCTGTTATTGGAACTTGGAAGATCAAGACCTCCTTCTCATCGATCACAGCACGTTGATATTGACACTGGACAGGAGGACGAAGTCGGCTTTCCGGAACGGAAAGCAAATCTTTCACAGCTTCTTCCGGGTAATCATGGCCCGTGATTTGGCCATCGTCCTCCACGCCCAAGATTAGCGTTCCTCCATCGGCGTTGGCAAAAGCAGCGACGTACTTAGCTACGATATCGCGTGCCTGCCGACGATTAAGGACATGCGGCCTATCCTTCCCCTTGGAGCGATCCCACAGGGATTTAAATTCGATGAATTGACCCTCTTTGCGGGTGAATAGGGCCCTCAGCTCGGTTTCTGTAAAGAGTATATGTTGCTTCATGTTCACACCCCTGTCATCGCCGAACTATCTAGATCTCCTCCGGACTCACCGCGTGTTTGAACTTGACGTCTAGTGCAGCAAAGTGCACCTTGCCGCACTCATGTTCTTGCTTCATGGTAAATGGGGTAAGGCATTCCATTGGTTGGTTCACTATTCCCTTGCCGAATAAGTCCAGGCTGCCGCTAGGCCTGCTAATGTACTTGAACTTCCAATCTTATCGTCTGGGATCAGCAGATAAGTCCATGGTTTGTCGCTGTGATCGGAAGCGTAAGCACACCACATTGCGGCTGCTTTCGCTTTTGCCAAAACCACGGGATCCTGCATCTCACTTGCCCGTTTCACTTCGCATAGGAACTTGCCTGCGTTCGCCTCTACAACGAAGTCCGGTTCATAGCTTTGCCCGTCACGATTATAGTCTATCCTGATATCGTCTTTCCCTGGCCTAAACCACTTCATCACGGAGGTGTCGTCCTCCAGCACAACAGCAAATCGACGTTCTGGATCAGAGTCAAATTTCTGAACAGGATACAGACATTTGCGGAACCCACCAAACGCCATGCTTCTCATCCTCTGCCGGTCCTCAACGGGCACTCGAAATGGCTTTATGTCCTCACTTGCATCAACTGATGCTACTCTTGGTCGCAGTGTACGGAAGCCCTTGCTTACGCGAGCTTTGTAACCTATCACAGATTCCTCGTAATGGTCCTGCATCTGTGCATGAATCACGTTCACAAGCACCTGTTGATGGAATTGCAGTACGTTCACTACCTCGCTTTCGTCCCTGAGATAGGATCGGAGGTGATCTACCATCTGACCCGCAAGTTTGTAGAGTAGCTCAGCATGATCGTCATAGCTGATGTCATTGAAATCGATCAGCCCTCTGACAAGATAGTCCTCCAAGCGCTCTTCTTCTATTATGCCGGAGCCATCCACCAACCGATATCTCTCGTGATCATGCAAGTGCTGAATTAAGATATCTTGTGCGACAGGCTGGAGGCGAATACCACTTGTGTCGAGGTTGAAGTCAGTGTATTTACAGGTTACCTCGCCCTGCGGTACAACAATGATCCTCGGGATGTCGATGGACATATCAATGTACGTATCGATTGTCTTCTCAATAATCTGTGGGAGATCAACCTCTTCTACGATACCTTCCAGCGTTCCCACTGGTCCGACAAGCACAGCAACCTTTTCCAAGATTTCTTTCTTGGCCACTGGTTGTCGTAGATCGGCTGCTCGTGGCAACCGCTCGAAATCTTGAAGCACCTGCAAGGTCGCTTCAACAGCTCGTTGCTCCTCAGGCCGTTCAAACAGCCCGGTATACGAGGCCCCTGGCTCCGAGGTTCCCCCTATCAGTTTCTTTGCAAAACCAGGCGGGGTCGTGATGATTCTTTTCCCCTCTTCAGGGATATCCCGTCCGATGATAACACCAGCTTTAATGATAGAATCCAGTCGCTCTGCCTCATCGATGATCTCTTGGAAGCGGTCGTGGGAGACAATGGTCAATCGATCAACTGCAGGAACGCCAACGCGCTTACCGTATGGCAAGCGCAGCCCTCGCCCAATGGACTGCTCAACCAGCGTTTTAGAGTTCGCCGCCCGCAACGGGATGATCGTGTAAAGATTCGTCACGTCCCAACCCTCTTTGAGCATGTTGACGTGGATCACAATCTCCGTGGGATTCTCCGGATCCTCTACCGTAAGAAGCTGCTCGACCACCGCGTCTTTGACCTCACCACGCAAATTTGAATGGACAGTGATAACTCTTCCCTTATAACGCCCGTTGAAGAACGAGTCGTCTTCAATGATCTTAACCAGCTCATTTGCGTGATCAGTGTCCTGCGCGATGATGAGGATAAACGGTTTCACAAGAGATTTGTCATTGTTGTGTGCGTAAACCTGTAGCTCCGTCTTAGTGGTCTCATGAATACGAACCCCGTCTTCGAGTTTCAAGCGTTCCAAGCCCGCCTTGTCGTAGTTCGCGGGGTCGAAGTTCTCACGTGTAGCAACTGCTGGCTCTTTAACGAACCCGTCATCCATCGCGTTTTTTAACGGATAGCTGTAGATTACATTGTTGAACGGGATAGTTTTCTGGCCCTGCTCCACTTGTGGCGTGGCTGTAAGCTCCAAACCCAAAACAGGATGCAACTCATTGATTGCGCGGATGCCGGCCGACGCTCGATAGCGGTGAGATTCATCCATCAGCATCACAAGATCATCCAGCCCGGCAAGGTAATCAAAATAGCTCTGTCCGATGTACTCACTCAGGCGCTTGATTCGTGGGGCTCTGCCTCCACGAACTTCCGAGTTGATCTTGGAGATATTGAAGATATTGATGTGAACCTCACCCTTGCCAAAGAGATCCATTCTCGTCCCTTGACCATTCTCGTAGTTGTCACCTGTAATGATGAGCGGGGGCATCGTAGCGAACTCGCCAATTCCCTGAAGTACGTACTTTGGCGTGTTTGGCGTGAAATCGGCGATCAGCTTATTGTAGATTGTTAAATTCGGCGCTAGGACAAAGAAATGACGGATGCCCTCGCTCAGGTGCAGATAACTGATGAAAGCCCCCATCAGCCGCGTCTTGCCGACACCTGTTGCCAGAGCAAAGCATAGAGAGGGGAAATCGCGCTCAAAGTTCTCGACGGTAGGGAATTCACTCTTGATTGTCTCCAGTGCCTGGACGGTATCCCCATTTTTCTCTAGGGTGACGATCTCGCATACACGGGCCAGAATCTCTAGCGAATCCCGCTGCGGGGCACGCAGGCTCAAGCGGTTGCTGATGGCGTTGATGTGTTGAATGCTCATTTTGAACCCTCCTTATCTGAAGGGCCTTTCGGTTCTTTTAGCTTTTTCAACTCCCTGGCGGCCTGCTCTAGTTGCTTGATGGTCTCCGCTTCGCCGATTGACTCCTTGTATCTGCGCCGCCGTATTTCGAATTGTTGGTATTCGTTTCTTGCATGCTCGTCGGCATCCTGCTTGCTCACTTTCCCGGCATCGGGCAATACGCCGCGCTCATTAAAACGCAGGAACTCATCAAGTTTCTGCTCCCAGTCCCTCATGAACACCTGCTTGTGGCGCCTTGCCTGATCCTCAGCAAAATCGAGCCACATCACTACAATCCTGTTTAACTCATCAATTTCCTCTTCCTTAAGGTAATTCTTAGCGATAGTAACATCGGTTTTACGGACTTCCTTCATCTTCCAGGTCGTCAATCCCATATTGGGCTGCCGATGATCCGCCCTGCTTTGGATCAGTTCAGCCGCGGTCATTCCCGTAGCGGCAAAATGGAGCTTGTTCTGGATGATGCTGAAAAATCTCGTGGTCTCCGCAAGAGAAGGCTCATAATCCGCGGCCATTGCGAAAATCTCCCTGACCCGCAAGTACATACGCCGTTCGCTGGCTCGGATATCGCGGATACGCTCCAGCATCTCGTCGAAATAATCGGGAGCAGCAAAACCCTTGACCGGTGGATTCTTCAGACGCTCGTCGTCCATGACAAAGCCTTTAACGATGTACTCTCGCAGATGTTGGGTGGCCCAGATTCGAAAACGAGTGGCGATCAGGCTCTTGATCCGATAGCCCACTGAAATAATCATGTCCAGGTTGTAGAAATCCAACTCGCGCCTAACGTTACGCTTTCCCTCCCGGCGAACTGTTAAGAATTTCTTAACAGTTGCTTCCGGGGACAATTCGCCCTCTTCATAGATATTTCGGATATGCATGCTGATGTTTGGAACTGTCGTCTGGAACAACTCCGCCATCATCTGCTGGGTGAGCCATACGGTCTCGTCCTGGAGCCGAACTTCGAGTTTCACTTGGCCGTCATCGGTCTGATAGACCAGCAATTCGCCTTTCATCTCATACTCTTCGATATCGCCGGAGGTTTTACGTTTGCTCATTGATCATCACCCACGTCGAAGAGCGTTGCCTGGGATGTTTTACCCTTGCCGAACTTCCGCCTGGGCTTCGCGGGCACATCTTCAGTTTGTTCTTCTAGCGCCGGCGGAGCCTTGGGAAGATTCTCGACTTCAAGGCTGTAGTCATCGTGTCCCCACTCGCACTTTCTCATGACTGCTTTGGGGATCTTCTTCAGTGTGAGATTCGGGAACACATCCGCCTTTGCGCGGAATGCGGAGCAGCAGATGAGCAATGATCTGTGCTCACCCACCTCTTCGCTGAGCTGTGCAAGCATCTCGTGGGTCATCGTTTGCGTTGTGACATAGATGAAATCTCGCTCCGTGGAGTAACCATGTTGCCAGTAAACCTCATCACTAGGGGCATAGATGAAACCTTCAAGTTTGCACATCGCTTCGGCAAGCATAGCGGCGTTGAACTCCTTGCTGATCACCCAGTTTCCGTATTGATCCTTCTCTAGAAGTGATGGCCCAAGCTTGAAGTACCGAAACCCCCCGCCGCCTTTCCAGTTGACAGATTCAGTGATTCCACCGGGATCATCACCGGCGATGACCTTCTTGAGACGGGGGATGATGTGAGTGTGACAGGTCTCTTCAAGCTCAATCATGATCCAACGACGCTTCATCTTATGGGCTACTGCACCGGTCGTGCCAGACCCGGCAAACGAGTCTAGAACAAGATCACCAGGGTTACTGGCAACTAGCATGATCCGTTGGAGTAGACGTTCAGGCTTAGGCGTAGCAAACACATCGTCAGGACACAGGCGTTGAACCTCCAGTTTTGCCTCGTGATTGTGTCCCACATCCTCTTGGCGCCATAAGGTGTTGGGAGGGCGTGTGGGAGCATCTTCCGCATACTGCTTGACGTAGATTTGCCACCCATTATCAGTTCGAACGAAATCTAGTTCATTCTTCCTTGCCTCAACATTCTCTTGTTTCCAACGCCACCGACCTTTTGTTCCGTCGGGCTTGATGGGGTAGAGGTCTGTTCCGTCGGGGCAGCGAATCGGATACCACATGCTCGGGCGATCTTTTCGTCTTGATTCAGACCCTTCCTTCCTGAGAGAACGTCGTCGATAGAACCGCTGTACGCTCTCATCAAAGTAATTGAACTGACGCAGGTTTTGCTTCTGAGCGAGTTGGTGTATAAGTGTTGCGCTTGACCGCTGATAGCACAAAATGTGATCGCACGACTTGCTGAAGCCTGTTGCATCCATTCGCTCTGAATATACCTTCTCCCACGAAATATCAGCAAGGAAGTTATCGCGACCGAACACCTCGTCACAGAGCACCTTCAGATAATGGCATTCATGGTCGTCGATAGTAATCCATAACGAGCCGTCGTTTGCCAGCAATCTTCTCAACAACTCAAGCCGGTCTCGCATCATTCCCAGCCAGATCGAATGCTCTATACCATCATCGTATTGTTGGAATGCCGAGCCAGTGTTATAGGGGGGATCGATGAAGATACACTTGATCTTGCCTGCAAACTCCTGCTCCAGTGCTTTCAACGCGAGCAAGTTGTCTCCGAATATCAATCGGTTATCGAAGATGTCATCCTCGCTGACACGATGCGATGCATGATAGGAGAGTTCCGGATCCTCGATCAAGATGCGTGGCTCCAGCTTCGGCCGATTTTCCTTACCGATCCATATCAGCTCAAGTTTCGTTTTCCGTTTCGCCATATCAATCCTTGACCTTTCTGTTATGCCCGAAGCGCTTCGCCAATTGTCCGAAGCCAGCTGCGTACGTCATCATTGGTATCGACGCTCGTTAACAGCTCTGGCGTCATCTTGGATACGAACTCCGTGCTTAGCCGCTTCTTCGCGGAGGACACTTTCTTCTTGAGTTTGTCCGTATCACCTAGTACATTTGCCCACGTGCTATCACTGTCGCTTGTCTCGTGGACAACCTGTGCGAACAACGTGGGGACATCCTCGAAGTCCGCACCAGCTCCTGCGTAGTTCGGGTACTCCGCGACGATCAAGTCCTTATGAATGTAATTCTCCAACTCTCGCTTGCCTGTGTGCCACGCCGTGCAGTTGTTTCGTTCATTGATCTCATCCGCCTGCGCCTTGTAGTGTGGGTTTGCTGGCGGAATAGTGTCCCGATCAAAGACGTAGAATTCAGGACGATTGAAACCTTCCAACCTTGACACCCATAAGTCAAGACTGCTCCCGCCGAGCGGGACAAAAACGAGGTACCCAAAATCCTCGGCCTCACCAAGATCAGGGATATCCTCCTCTCCAGAGTCATGCAGTGTCTTCGATATCGCACGGAGAAAGTTGATGTCGTTCCTGCCTTCGACGCCAAAGAAGGCCCTAATGTTGTGATCTGGGAGAACACCTAGAGACTCAACGATCTCCTTGATCGTGTCCTCTTCTCTACCGTAGCTAATGACCGGATGGCCAGCATCCTGAGAGACAAGACGCAGAGAGAACTGACTGAAGCGGCGTGCCAGCACTGGGGTATGCGTCGTCAAGAATACCTGGCATCCCGGACGTTCCGCCAAATCCTCAAGGACTCTAACCAACATAGACTGATTATGCGGATGTTGGCTGGTTTCCGGTTCTTCGATCGCATAGACCAGCCCTGTGCTCTTGTCTTCAGCTTCCTTTTCAGCTTTGGCTCGAAAGAAATTCAATAACACGAGCCGCCGCGTGCCGCTACCTCGTTTGTTAATGGGAATGGCTTGATCACCGGTCAAAGTGACCGAGAACAGGGTATCCCAGTTCTTGTTTGTAACCCGAGGCGTAAGCTCGCTGGCTAGTTCGGGACTCATCTCCCGTATTTTCTCAACCGTTCGGTTAGCAATTTCCTGAACTTCCATCTTGACCTTGTCTGCTATCTTGCCGAGCGTGTCTTCCTGCGCCCTGATTGCTTCCTTTACGGCCGCTTTCATGGGGTCCTGTGCCTCGGCATCCTGGTCTGTGCTGGGACGGTCGGACTTGAATAACTGATAGACGGGCAGCTGCTTCTTGAGCTGATCCCATATTGCCTTGGCAGCTTCTGCTTTGAGCTCGACATCGACTTCCTGGCGCTGCAAATCAGCAGCGTGTCTCCAGATTGCACGACGAAGCTCCGTATTCACGGTCTGGTTAACGTCATTTAGATCAACACCGAGAGAATTGGCGCGCTGCTTGAGCTTTGCATTGGTTAATGAAAGTAGGTCTGCATAGCCATCCGCCGTCGGATGTGCTGCACGGGCATATACTCCCGAGCACTTTGGTTTGGCGAGATTGCAGTTGTAGACCTTTGCTATTTCCAAGAGGCCATTGCCGTTGAGGAGGTGTTCAGTAGCAAGATCAGTGGGGTGTTGTGTGTCAATAACAAGCTCTGGCGGTACCTCGTCGAAGACACAAGCTATCCGAATGATAGCATCATCTGCGTGAACGCAAACGTCGTCTTTATCGGGTGCGGCTTTGCCCTCAAAGAATATGTTAAGTGCATCGAACAGCGATGACTTTCCAGAGTCGTTCTTGCCAACGAATACTACAAGGTCATCGAGATCGATAACGATTTCATCCTTGTAGCAACGGAAGTTTTGCAATTTGACTTGAACTAGCTTCATATTCCTCCGCTACATTATTTCCCAGTGAACCACGAATGCAAACTGGATGTCATGCTGTTGCTTCAACTGCCGTTCAATCTTCCGAATCAGCGCATCGCGCTGCTCATCGATCCGATCCTGCTCATTATACAGCTCCCGGCGTTTCCGGTTCCGTTTGTCCTCAATCTGTCGCAGACGTTTTTGGGCTGCTAGCTTCTCGGTGAGGCTTGCTGCCATTTGAGCAGCACGCCGCGTTTCCTTTATTTCTTTGTCGATCTCCTTAAGTTCCCGTTCCAGGCCGAGCTTCAGGTCATCGGCCCAACGGTCGAGCTTCAATACTTCTTCGTCGAAGAATCTGGCGTTTCGCTGTTCCACGGACTGAATTCGTTCTTTCACCTGCCGCTCGCGGATTGGAGCGAGGTTTGGTGTATCCATCCTAACTGGACCCTTAACCAGTGCGGGAAGGAGCATTACCTTCTCGCACACTTCTTGATCGAGTACGTCACCGGCGTCTGTGATCGCCGCGAAGAGGAGGAACTCCTCTGTGTCCAGTGCTTCAACCGTGAGCTTCGCTAGCTCGATCCAACCCGATGTCCCCACGAGCGGCTCGATTGCGCTGATCGTCCTCCGTAGGCCGCATAGTCCAACGTGAGTTCAGCGGGTGGCAGGTCGCGCGCAAGGGCTTGCTCAATGACGTGCGCGGCAAGCGGGTGATCCTGGCGATAAAAGATGTCGCCGTTTTTTTCCGCTTCTTTCCAGTTCAGATAGTAGTAGCCGCGGTGAAAGCCCTGCCCGGTGTAGAAGAAACGGGGCATTTCGTCATCAAAGCGTGCACTGCCGTTAAGTTCAGTGCGCGTCAGCTCCAGAAGCCAACGTTCGCGTTCGGATAGGCTCTCCAGAGTTTTGTCCTGATAGACACGCAGCCTGGTGCGCACGTCCTCGTCGAAGTGTTCAAGCAGATTGCGCCTGGCCTCAG
>JALTFO010000020.1 GCA_027007005.1 Candidatus Bipolaricaulota bacterium
ACAGGATGTATGTCGTGAACTGCGCGATCGGCGGTTCGTTGGCTTCTTTGACAGTAATGGTCTTTGATACGGAGGCTGTTGCTCCATCATCATCAGTTACAGTCAGTGTTACGGTGAATGTTCCGGCTCGTGAGAAGCTATTAGTTGGCCATATACTGTAAGCCACGGATCCATCTCCAAAGCTCCATTTGTAACTTCTGATTGTTCCATCCGGATCAGCTGATGTAGAGGCATTGAATTGTACGTACGTTCCCGCATCTGGACTAACCGGAGAGAAGACAAAACGCGCAACTGGCGGATTGTTATGATGAAGGATTCGCTCCACGTCCCAAAGGAGAATCTTGCCATCACGCGCCCCTGATGCCAGTATCTGCCCGCCTGGCGAGAACGCCACCGAATTTACATCGTTCATATGGCTTGTCAGGGTGCTAATCAGTTCTCCAGTTGCTACATCCCACAGCTTGATTGTACTGTCGGCTGATCCCGAGACGAGGGTCTTCCCGTCCGGGGAGAACGCGACAGAGTTAACATAGTCTGTATGGCCTTTGAGAATCTGGATGAGATCACCGCTCACCACATCCCATAGCTTGATCGTTTTGTCATTCGATCCCGAGGCGAGGGTCTTCCCGTTCGGGGAGAATGCGACAGAGGTCACACTATCTGTATGACCCAAGAGGGTACGCAAGTGGGACCCGCTCGCCACATCCCACAGCTTGATCTTCTTGTCATCGGATCCCGATGCGAGAAGCTT
This sequence comes from Candidatus Bipolaricaulota bacterium, assembly GCA_027007005.1. Taxonomy (GTDB): domain Bacteria; phylum Bipolaricaulota; class Bipolaricaulia; order UBA7950; family UBA9294; genus M55B144. The sequence goes on from JALTFO010000020.1 coordinate 752, forward strand.
CCCGTCGGGAGAGAACGCCACCGCATTGATCGGACTCGTATGCCCCGTCAGGGTACGGATGAGCTTTCCTGTACCCACATCCCATAACCTGATTGTCTTGTCCCACGAGCCCGATGCCAATATCCGCCCGTCAGGCGAGTACGCTACCGAATTAACCCAGTTTGTAGGATTCCCCAGGGCACGGATCAGCTCCCCGGTATCCACATCCCATAACCTGATCATTCTATCCGATGAGCCTGAGACCAACATCCCCCCATCTGGCGAGAACACCACCGAATTGACCACCGTATAGCCTAACAAGGTGCGGATTGGCTTTACTACCTGCGCCACACCGGCAATTCCCCAGACAAGAATGGCGATTAGCAGAAACAATCCCCAGCGTCTCATACTGCCTCCCAGCTCATAGAACCATCACGACCAGCTTTGTCCGTCGTATCACAGGTGACTAACACCAAACTGTGAGCTGTCTTCCGCAACCTATCACTTGGCTCGAGCATTGCCAGCTTCTTCTGGGGCGGGCAAAGTGGGACAACTGGTCGGGTCATCAAACAGGAACACCGGTTGGCCAATCCCGTCTGTCATTTCAGCTTCCGTATCGCTTCTAAATTTGTTCTTCATAAACTCCCTTGCTTGCTCCTGCGCATATCGGAAGGCCGCCTGCAGCGAGATCTTCCCATCGGCGTCCTTCTCTCCTTTTCGGAGCCCGTCGACAAGGTAGTATGTGAACACTCCGTGAGCAAGTGCCCCATCCCCATATGTACATTGGCTCTTCAACGAAGCTGCAAGTATCAGCCGACCAGAAGCGGCCAATCCCTCCGCGCCCATGTTTCCGCAATCAAGGATCACTACCACCTTGGTATTCACGCCAAGTTGATCCAACCAAGCGTTTAAGATATCGTCAGGAATCATATGCCCGCTATCTTGCTTCCAGTCAACAGGGACAAGTGCCCCATCTAGGCCATCACTTTCGTCTCCACTCATGTCTTTCATCGTAGCTCCGTGCCCGGAGTAGTATATATCAACAAGCTGTTCAATCCCTGGATTCTTGTCTCTCTCCATTGCCAGGCGATTGGCCAAATCAGCGAAAGCCTGCGTTGTTTGGCAGTAAGTAGCTTCGAGAATCTTGGTCGTTTGAAAACCGGCCTTTTCTAGTACTTCATCCATCAAGAGAGCATCAGCGATAGTGTATCTTAAGGGAACACTTTCGTAGGCTGCATTGCCGATCACCAGCGCCCAATGCCCAGGCGTTGCGGGAAGACGAATATCAGCCACTACAGGCAGGCTGATAAACACAAGCAGTAATAAACACCATATCTTAAATTTCATGCTGCCTCCGTGTTATTCCTGCTAATAAGAAGAGAAGCGAGGTCTTCTTGTCAAATTTGGTGACCTCGCTCCATGCTGTCTTACTCCACCTTACTCAGTCGCACTGCCTCTTTGATGGTATCCGCTACTTGCGGGTGCTGTTTAGGGAATTCTAGCGGTACCTTATTTGCGGCATACTGATAGGCTTCCTGCGTTGTCACCCATCCGTCACCGTTAACGTCCCCCTTGCCTTTCAGTGCCTCCAATAGGTAGTAAGTCAGTGCTCCGTTCTGCAGTACAGAGCTCTCATAAGCTGATTCGTTTGGCTTGCAAGCAGTGATCACAAAGTCCTTCCACCATGTGCCCCTGCTTCCCGCCGTGGGCACAAGATCACTTACAAGTCCATCAGTAAGAGGTGGATCGATCGCGCGCGCTCCCGGTGCTGTACTGATCCTGCGTGCTGTGTAGACACCTCGTTCCATCGTACCGGAATGGCAGGAATCGAAGATCAAAATGACTTTGTTAGCCTTCAACATGGAGAGCCAACGATGAATCTCATCGTCAACGATGAACTTGTGCTTGCTCCCGTAGTCCCACGGGACGAGCGTTTCATCATACCCGTCGATCTCATCGCCGTTTGTATCAGGCGTGCGTGAGCCATGGCCGGAGTAGTAGATCAGCACAGTCGAATCCTCCGGTGCCTGGCTCAGCCATCCTGTAATCGCTTGCTGCACTGCATCGTGCGTGACGCCGTGGTTGAGGATCATGCGCTGCGTGGGAAACATCGGTTGCAGCTCGGCTGCCATCTCCTGTGCCCCTTTTACACAATACTTGAGCTTGGGGAAGTAATACACGTTACTATCGTCCCCTGTAAACCGGGTCTCGTCGTAGTCATCGACCCCGATGAACAGCGCCCACCCAGTGCCTACTGGCGAAGAGCTGTGCTTGCCAACGTAGAAATGGCACATCGCTACCGCGCTCCAGTTGTCAGATGGGACAACCTTCAGCCGCTGCGCCAACGACTCCGCCGTCGCCTCATCACGATCGCTGATCTGCGGGAAGATGTCTTCGAAGTTGTAGACCTTCCCGGGGATGAGGTCATACGGCTTATGAGTGATCACGGCACACAACACCTCTTCACCATCCGGAGGAGCTATCACAAGTTGAAATGGTAATAGATCGCCGGGTATGCTGTAATCCGTATTCGCCTCAACATTGTTATCCTTGTAGTATTTATTTGGAAAGATCACCTGGACATGCTTGTCTGGTGTGAAGTCGAAGATCGTCAAGTATCCACTTTTATCCGAGCGAACGGTGATGTTCAGGTGATCACCGTGCTGATACACCGCACCACATCCCTTATCGATTGACAAGGAGAGCCCAGGCTTGAGAGCTTGCACCAAAACCTTCCGCGGCCCGCCAAAGGCCAAGACGCCGAGCAGGCCAACCAACAACACCACTACCGCCAACTGAACCGTTCTCTTCATATGCGGCACCTCCTATCACTGATATACACGTATCCTAGACCGTTTGTGTCACTCAACTCTCTAATGCCCTTCTTAACCTCCCGCCTCACTTACTGGCTGTACGTGTTCGTGAATCTGCACAAGAAACTCCGCTTTCAGTATCTTACATCCAGCGCGATCTGGTCCGAGGATGTATTGAACCTCGATCGTTGCCTCCACTTCGTCGATGACGGTTCCGTCAGGCAGCGTGAGCGGACGGATCACCTGGAACCTGTCTCCCGGCTGTATCCCTTGCCTGCTGCCCAGGGATATGATCACGGCTTTGCCTTGGATCGCTGTCACTTCTCCGATGAGTGGTATGCCGTACCCATCGAGCCTTACGTCCCTTAGACCCTCGTCACCTTTCAGTACAGGTGTCTGCTTTCCTCCATCTTCGTGCTGCCTCACGTACGGTGGGACCTTCTCATCAAGGTACTCCTTCATCTCCTCCACACTAACCCTCCCAT
>JALTFO010000021.1:0-957 GCA_027007005.1 Candidatus Bipolaricaulota bacterium
CTCCTGGTGCAGTGCAAAGCGGACCAGGGAGACGATGTCGGCCAGCTTGCGCTGGCTGCTTGCTCCGCGCACCTTGTCCTCCTCCAGTGTCTTGTACGCCGCCCACAAGCGCTGCGGCGTCAGCAGGCGAGGCGGCGCTCCGATCGCCTCGTGCAGCGCCTTGATATCATCGTAGCTCAGCCTCTCGCCGTAGGGACGAGAATAGAAGAACTGCAGGGCCGTGATCTCGTCCTTATGCGTTTCCAGAAATTGCTCGAACGATTGCACCAGCTCTCGCGCCTTTTCCCGTGCCTCCGGGGAGTGCTCGGCAATTAAAAGTTCGTCTTTGCTCACCTCGTCGATGATCTGCTCGAACGATTTCTTGGTCTCGATCAGCAGGTTGCGAAGCGCCGGGTTGGTCGCCAGTGGCTCCACCGCTTTCTTCAATAGCACGGTGGCCGCGGCTTGGACCTGGTCTGGTGCGGGATCGGCATCCGCGGGCAGTCCGTTATCCTGCCGTGCCTTCTCGATCTGTTCATCGGGATCGAGCGCGGTGACGATGGCGTGGCTGATCGAGCGGATGTCCTCACCACCGGATACTGTGGCGATCTTCTCTTTCTCCTTGTCCCCACACTGTTTGTCGAGGCGAGCGAGGCGGCTAGCGAGTGAGGAGATGTAGTCGGGATCGGTTCCCCCGAGAGCGACGTGTTCCAGCAGCGCCTTAAACGAGACGTTCTTCTTCCGCTCCAGCGGTTGAGTGTCGGCCAGATCGGTTTCAGTAACACCGACGCAATCGACGATCACAAAGTGGGTCTTTGCTGTAGCGTCATCTGTGACAGCCTTGAGCTCGTTCTCGTCGATAATGCGCACACCGCGCCCTTTCATCTGCTCAAACTGCACGCGGCTCTTCACGTTGCGCATGAACATGACGATCTCGATCGGTTTGATGTCGGTTCCTGTGGCGATCATGTCCACGGT
>JALTFO010000021.1:967-12741 GCA_027007005.1 Candidatus Bipolaricaulota bacterium
TGCGGAATGCCTGGATCAGGTCGGACGGCTTTGCTCCGGTGGTCTTGTAGGTGATCTTCTGGCAGAAGTCGTTTCCTTTACCAAATTCCTCGCGCACGATCTCTACGATATCCTCGGCGTGGGAGTCATCCTTGGCGAAGATCAGCGTCTTGGGCACGTTCTTGCGGCCGGGGAAGATCTCGGTTGTTACCTTGTCGCGGAAGGTGCGGATTATCGTGCGAATCTGGTCTTTGGCGACGATGGCACGGTCGAGCTCTTTCGCTGTGTAGGTAATCGGTTCGTCCGGCCTTTTCCAGCGCACATTCCTCGTCTGGCGATCACGGATACCAAGCATTGTGCCATCGCTTGCCTCGATGGTTGAGCCTTCTTCGGAGATGCGCGTGCGAATGCGGTAGATCTCGAAATCAACGTTCACCCCGTCGGCAACGGCTTCATCGTGCCCGTACTCCATCACCAGGTTCTGGTTGAAAAAGCCGAAGGTGTGCTTGGCCGGGGTGGCTGTCATCCCGATGAGGTAGGCATCGAAGTACTCCAACACCTGCCGCCACACGGAGTAGATGGACCGATGGCACTCGTCGATGAAAATTACGTCGAAGTACTCGGGTGGGATGGCCAGGTTGTAGACAACGGGCAACGGCTCCTTGGGGAGCGCTGCACTCTTGCTGTAGAGGGATTCCTCTTCCAGTGCGGGGTCGAACTCCGGTTCGCCCTTGAGCATCGAGTACATCCGCTGGATGGTGGAGATGACGACCTTGCTCGATGAGCCGATGGTGTTGGAGGTGAGTCGCTGCACGTTGTACAGCTCGGTGAACTTGCGGTTGTCATCGGGCGTGCGGTAGTTGGCGAACTCTTTCTCCGCTTGCTTCCCCAGATTGCCTCGATCGACGAGGAACAGGATGCGACGCGCACCAGCGTACTTGATCAATCGGTAGACGGACGTGATTGCCATTATCGTCTTGCCGGAGCCGGTTGCCATTTGGATCAGCGCGCGCGGGCGGTCATCCCGAAGGGATCGTTCCAGGTTTCGGACGGCCTTGATTTGGTTCGCATAGAGGTTGCCCGGCTGTAGCGGCGGCAGGTACTGCAGGCGCGAGCGCAGGCTGGAGGGGCCGCGATCAGATCCATAGAACTCGTCGCTGGGGCGCCAGTCCCTCACCCACTCCGGAAGCGTTGCTGCCTTGATCCACTCGGTGAGCGTCTCTGGGCGGTGGAACTGGAAGACCCGGCGGCTGCGAGGCTGCGGATCGAGGTTGTTCCAGAAGATCGTTTCTGTTCCTGTGCTCACGTAGCGAAAAGGAAGTGGCGTAACAGGTGGATTGAGTTCGTAGGCGAGGTTGGATGTGTAGTTGTCGGCTTGGGTCTCTACACCGTGAACGGGGTAGCCTTCGGGCTTTGCTTCGATGACACCGGCTGGCTTCCCATCGACGAAGATCATGTAGTCAGCGTAACCCGCACCGTGCAGCAGTGGAAACTCTCGAATGATGACACCGGAACTAGCCGAGAGGTTGATCTTGTCTCGCGATTGGACGGTCCAGCCCGATTCAACGAGCCTGGCGTCAATGATCTCACGTGCGCGCTCTTCTGGGGTGCTCATCGCTCAGGTGTGGTGAAGCTCGCCCTCCTGTTAATGGCATTGTACCAAGGCCCGAGTGGGAAGTAGATAAGCGGATGCTACGTTCTCCCGATCTCGCCTTTAGTTCCTGATACGCTATTTGCACGTATCGCAGGGAGTATAGCGCGATTAGCGGAAAGCTACAAGCAGAACGGGATAACGGACCTCCGCTCTACGCAAAACCCACTGGCGAAAAAGATCGTGCGCGGTGGGAAGATACTTAGTCATTATTTGTTAATAGCAGTATTGAATAGCTGTTATGAAGAACATATACACTATCTGGACCTGTCATGAAGTTCACCTCCGCAGGTTACCAGGCCGGCTAGGCGACGATTATCAGGTTTCCGGCTTCATCACAATCATCGCGTTTGCGTCCTCAAGCATCGCATCGATCACCTTTTTGTAGAGCGGGTACTTTCCCGGGCTGATCGGATTGGTGTTCACCTGGAGGATTCGCGTGGCAGTGATCCTGCCACTGTCGAATGAGTAGTGAACGCTGAAGCTGGCGATCTCGTTGGAGACTTCCTTGTCTTGCGGCAGTTGCACAGACGTTCCGGCTGGTATCTCTATGTGCGTCGTTGTCTCTATCCGTTCGGGAACGGACATGAGAGGGTAGGAACGCATGTCTTGCCCAACCATGTTAGCATATATTGCGGGGAACGGAATCTGGGCCGGATACGGAGCGGGGAAGAGGAAGATGCCTCCTGCTTTCTGTGCGAAGCCGTCCTTTTTGAAGCCTTCGTTGATGGTCACTGGTATGTGGTAGTTGTCGAGGTCAGAATACTTAAGAGAGGTAAGCTGGGCTCGGGGGATGACCGTGCTCAAGATTTGCCCGAACACGTTCTCTCGCTCCTCCGGGCGGTAGGAGAGGAGAAAATCACGGGTCCACAGGTCCTCTTCCCCTCCCGTTTTTATCTTTGCTGTTGCGTCCAAATTCCCCTCAGATGAAAGGGTGACCTGAGTTTCGCTACTTACGTAACTTTTCTCTGGAACGTACGGATTGGTTGTCACGATGAGCCCAGGTTGATCTCCCTGGCCGAGGACAAGGAGACAATGGTGGCTACGGTCTTGTTGTGGCAGGTAGGAAGAGGTACCGATGTCAAACGTTGGGTCGAGGAATAGCCAGTTGCTGTCCTGGCGGACGGCGACAATGACGTGGTTAAACGCCTGCACAGTTGGGGGAAGGTTAAAGTCTACGTCGGCGCCACTTCCCACATCCAGCAAGACGGGGTAGGCTTGAAAACCTGCTTCCTCCAGCATCGTAATCAGGAGAGTTGCTTGGTCCTTGCAGTCACCGTAACGATTCGCAAAGGTCTTGGGTGCTGGATGCGGCTGATACCCTCCCATCCCGAATTCGAGGGCGACATAGCGGACCTTGCTGGCAACAAAATCGTATATCGCGCTGATCTTCTGTGAAGGAGTCTGAATCCCGGCAGTCAGTTCTTGCACCTTGGCGACAATGTCGGAGTCTGTTTGAATGCGGCCGGAAGATAGATCATTGTACCAAGAGGCGATATCATCCCAACTGGAAAAGGTAGTAACAGCCACAAGTGGAGATAGAGTATCAAGATCAGGCATGTACGGCTCGTACCCGATTGCAGGTATGTTCGTCTTTATGAATGTGTAGGTTATCGTGTCTGAATCTGTCTGTATTGTGGGCACAAGGTCAATCCCCTTCACCTGCCAACGGAGTGAAGTGTCTTTCGGAGCGTGTAAAACGTAGGATGACGTCTGTACTGGCAGATCATAAGCGAAGTACCACGTGTCGGAGAAATCCGAGTTTTCATCTTCAGTAGGAGGTTCTTTATCCTTGATTGTTACTTGATAGTCGATAATGGCTCCGGGCTCAAGCGCGGGCATGGAGATCGTGTAGAGCTTGACGCTCGAATACATCGGCGCGCCTTGTAGTTCAGGTGGGGTCACTTCATGGATCGCCGACTTGTCTGGAATAACCTCTTTTCCATCCGGGGTAATCGTACGCGCATAGTTAAGGTGGAGCGTCTGCATGTCGGTATCGTACGGTATTTGTACCTCTCCGTAGTCCTTCACCCCCTGCTGGGTGAACAGGCGCAACGAATCGTGGATTACGTAGAAGCTTGTTCCATTAGGAAGGAAGGTGTTTGTTCCATCATCCAGCATGTAGACGCCCTCCATCCCCGGATACTTATCAGCGGTTGGAGCGTTTCTCAGCATCGTCTGGGCTGGTTCTTGCGCCAACGTGAAAAGCAAGATACCAAGAACCGTTGCAACAAGCAGTACTATCACCAAACCTTTGCGCATAGCAATTGCCTCCTTATGTGTTCCCAAACAGAATAGTATACTCCCAAAGAGAACCGAAAGGGTAACGTTGAGATGAGGCACTTGATGGCTAGTGTAGTGAGCAAAGGACCTGGAACGAAGCGGTGATCCCCTCTGAAAGAGCAGAGTGCTCTCGCCACGGATGAATAATCGGTATTGTCTACTGATTGCTTAGGGGCTACCAGCAGAGGATTTGCGAGGTATTAAGTGTTGAAGCTAAGCGCGGTTTTTCGAGAACCGTCTGCCAATTACGGTAGCTACAATTACCAGCACTGTAGATATTAAGATCATTATCATGCCTAGAGCAGCTACTTTGCCCCAAAGGGAATCAGCTGCAAAATTCAGAACCTGCACAGCCAATACCTCCGTGCCTGGGCGAGATAACACCACGGACAAGCTGAGCTCTCTTAGAAACATCGACGCCATAAGGATCCACGCTGAGATGACACCAGGCACAATGAGAGGAAGTACAATTCGCCTCAACGTATGGAAAAAACCAGCCCCACATACGCGAGAAGACTCCTCTAGCTCCTGATGAACCTGTATGAATGCAGTGGTTAATGGGCGTACCCCATATGGCAGATACGTCGCTATGTAACCGATGAGAAGAGCCCCTAACGTAGCGTATAGAGGAGTTCTTACGAACGCCCACATGAATCCTATCCCAATAACGATCCCTGGGAATGAATACGAAAGAAAAGTCATGTTCTCAAGAAGTCCACTAAGGCGAGTGCGAATCCGAACGATAGCGTAGGCGATGAATATGGAAAGCGTTACCCCAAGTGTCGCCCCCACTACCCCTAGGAAAACGCTGTTTCGAAGCGCTCTAAGAGAGATTGGATCATGAAGGACTACGTTCCAGTTATTCCAACTTATGAGTGACCACGCTCTAGCTCCAGGCAGCATGGCGTATGGAAGAAGAGACATATAGAAAAGGGTCAAGACAGGTAATACGATGAGAAAGAGCAACAGAAGAGCAACGATGCCTGTAGCCACATATCTGTACTTTCCGAGTTTGATAACCGCTGGGCGGTAGCCTTTGCCTGATATGGTCACGTATTTCTCGCTTGCGGAAGTAAGTCGTCGGTACATATATACGAAGAATGTGGACATAATCAAGATACTGAGGCCTACTGCCGCAGCTTTGCCATAATCAGTAGCATATCCAACTGCGATAATCCGATAGATGTACGTTGATAGCACGTACACTTGTCCGGGCATTCCTATTGTTGCTGGAACAGCAAAAGCAGCCAGACTTCTTACCAGAACAAGAGTAAAAGAGGCTAGTAATGCAGGCTTGAGAATAGGCAGAGTAATCTTCCTTAAAGTGTACCAACTTGAGGCACCACTTACCCAGGAAGCTTCTTCTTTTGATGGATCAAAAGAAGCCATAGCCGGCGAGATAATCAGATACGCTATTGGCATATCGAGTACACCTTCTACGAATATCATCCCGGCCAATGAATAGATGTTAAATACAATCCAGCTGGTGTGGAAGAGATTACGAAAAGCGAGATTTAGGATCCCATTAGATGGATTGAATAGCAACATCCATCCTACGGCGAGAAGAATGTGAGGGATCATCATGGGAACAACGGATAGTGCCTTAGTGATGCCTTTGAATGGCATGTCAGTTCGGACGGTGAGATATGACAGCACGTAGGCCAAGAGAGTTGAGAAAGTAGCTGTGCCGAGGATGAAGATTAGTGTGTTAAGAAGGATTCTTAGTAAGTGTATATTAGAATATACGTCTACATATTTCTGAATAGTGAAGTGGCCAAAGGCTCCTAACCCCTCTGTAAAGCTGCCGATTAACAACATTACCACAGGAGTACCAGTAAGGACTGCAACTAACAGGAAAAGTGATGGAACGTAAAGCTTTCCCCCTGCCTGCGGTTTTAAGTTCAATTGAGGCTTCATAGTTCAGAGATGAAGCGACATCGCTCAGGATCAGCGAAAAGTGAGATTACATCTTCTTGTCTGACATCAGTAAAGGAAGACAGTGTCACCGAAAGTTGAGTGTCTCCTATCATGACCTCAGCTTCATAGCTTTCGCCTGTAAACAGGAGCTGCTTTACTGTACAACGAAGAAGATTCTGTTCTTGGTGCGGAGCATCAGTAACTAACTCAAATACCTCCGGCCTCATACACAGTGTACCACGTGTTCCAACAGGAAGTTCAGGTGATGCCTTACAAGCTATCTCACCTAAAGGCGACTGCACGAAGGTTAAACCGCCGTGCTTTCGCGCAATCTCCGATTCAACTAGGTTGACATCTCCAATGAAGGATACGACAAACTTAGACGAAGCATTATAATATATGCCTTTTGGGGAGCCAATTTCGACGATCTTGCCAGCATTCATTACAGCAATAACATCTGAAATAGTCAAAGCCTCCAAACGATCGTGTGTAACGTAAATCGCTGAAATACCCAACTCTGTCAAGAAACCTCTTAATTCTTTTCTTGCTTCTTCTCGTAGTTTAGCATCTAGATTGCTTAAGGGTTCATCAAACAACAGGACTCTTGGCTGTGCTACTAAAGCTCTTGCTAGAGCAACACGCTGTTGCTGCCCACCGCTCAATTTTGTGGCGGGTCGGTCTTCGAAACCGTTCAGTTGAACCTGCGCAAGTGTTTCTCCCACTCGCCTCTTGATCTCAGCCTTTGCAACCTTCTGAACCTCCAAAGGATAAGCCACATTACTGAATACCGTCATGTGTGGCCAAATTGCATAAGACTGAAAGACCATACTGATATTGCGCTTATTGGGAGGAAGGAATACCTTTCGGCTTGAGGAGAAGACTAGCTTATCGCCTATTTGGATTTCTCCAGCGTCTGGTACTTCAAGCCCTGCAATAGACCTCAATAATGTTGTCTTGCCACACCCGCTTGGGCCTAGTAGAGTGAGCACCTTCTTGTACGGCGCAACAAGTGTGAGGCTATCTAGTGCTTTGACGGTGCTTTCTTGCAGACGGAATGTTTTGGTTACTCCATCTACCATAATTCCCGTACCTGTTTCTACTGATTTAGGGGGGTTCATATACCTAGCCTGTTTGAGCATAGCGCATTATGTATATATTAATTGTAGATATACAATAGGCGCATATAAGAGAGGTCTCTCGACGTACCAAAGCAAGGTACCTCGGGCTGCTGTTTAGCATCCCGAGGTACCTCATTAGACATCGTAGTAGCCCTAGGGGATGTTGAAGATTTTCTTAAAGACGCCCCCCCAATGCTGAATTTCCTCGTCTGAGAGAACTCGTACTGGGATAACTTGCGCCTTATCCATACCCTCAATTGGTGGGGACACGCCTGGATACACTACGGACTCTCCTACTTGATTGGCGAGCATCTCCATGGCGTTCTTTGAAAGCCAGTAGTTGACGAAAAGTCGAGCTGCCTCTGGGTTATGTGTAGTACTAGTAATGGCAATACCCCTTGGAGAGCCCAGTTGTGGTTCTCCTCGGCAAGCCCAAGACAGAGGCGCTGGAGCCTTCGTTATGATGTACTTCTGCATTGATATTCCGATTGCTTTTTCGCCACTTGCTATAGGACCAGGCGTGGGACCAAGAGACCGCACAAACATGGGATGGTTTGCAGCTAGGCCCTTCAAGAATGCCATCCAAGCGTCGTCGTTTTTGAATACTTTTTCCTTTAGGCCAACTAGCCATGAAATTGTTGACGAATGGACAGAGGGATCTGGCATTACGATTTTCCCATTCCACTTTGGATTAGCAAGATCGGCATAATGTTGTGGCACGTCAGCCGGTTTTACAAGATCTGTGTTATAGATTATACCCATGCATTCGATCCCAAAGCTGTAAATTACTCCGTCAGCGCCTTTTGCCCAATCGGGGTATCCGGCTGCAACAGGAGATGCGTAGGCGGCAAGAACGCCCTTGTCTTTGAGGTACTCCATTATAGGCATAGGGGCTTGTAAAACGTCAGCCTGTAATTTGCCTGCATCAAACTCACTCATCACAGTTGCTAAGAATTTCGACGATGAGATCCTTGTATAAGACGCTGGAATCCCGAACGCATCGGAGAAGGATGTTACTATCGGTTGAACTGCTGTTATGTTGGCATAAAAAGTAACCTCGGGCCCTTTGGTGCCCGCAACGGCTGACACTGAAACAATTAGAGCCGCAAGCAAGACTATAGACACTACCCAGTTTCTGATTCTCGTTTTAGGCATTCTACCTCCTTAAAGGTTAAGCAGATCCGATTCTTGCACGCATTTCTCTTCCCGCCAAACGTCTTTGTTGATTATCGCCTCCTCATTTTCTTACAAAGATCTACTATAGCTATTGCTGATAAGCATGTCAATAACACGCGACGGTTGAGCAAGCAAGGTGCGACTCATGACGAACTGAAGTGGAAGATTCATGCTGCCAAGGAAGGCTGCGTATGGCTTTCGGAATACTAGGAGAGCAAAGGGAGGTAAGAGGCAAGGCGCATGTTCGCTAAAGTCTAAAGGAGAAAGGGAAAGTACCTGTTCCTTTGTTTCTCCTCTTTCGTCCACAGGGAAGGGGAAGCAGCGCTTCTCGCTGTGTCTCATATGTCTTGCCTTCATCTGACAGCTTGGCTACTGCCTGACCAGCGCAATGGCGTATCCTACGCAACGGCAAAGGAGTGATAGTCGCTTGGAACGTCCATTGAGAATCCCAGCTATCAGCCTCGTTCTCTTGGTGATAGCCATTCTCTTTCTCTCTCTTAGTGCAGGCGGGGATGCACCCACGCCTTCTTATAGGTATCTCGTGGTAATCGATCCCGGGCACGGAGGCAAGGACCCAGGGGCGATTGGGATCGGCGGTTTGGAGGAGAAGGAAATCACCCTGCCAATAGCGCAGATGGTGTACATAAAGTCGCTTGACGATCCACAGTTGCGTGTGGTTCTTACTCGGCGCGACGATGAGTATAGCTATCCCACCGATCGTGTCCTAGCGGCAAATAAGCTTGGTGCCGATCTGTACGTGAGTATCCACGCCAATGCCTTCAGCTCTGCGAGTGTGTCCGGTGTGGAGACGCTGGTGAACGAGACGCAGAATGAAAGCAGCCCAAGCTATCACTTGGCGGAGATGCTGCAGGAACAAGTGGTTGCAGCTACCGGCGCGGTCGATCGTGGCGTGAAGTGGGCGCCTCTCTTCATCAGACGGGCAAAGATGCCGGCAGCTCTCGTTGAAACAGGGTTTGTCACCAATCCTCGTGAAGCGAAGCTGCTGCAGAGCATCTCTTACCAAAGCAAGATTGCCGACGCGATTCTGGCAGCTATCCGTCAGTTTTTACGCGAGAAATAGAGTGTCTTCAGATCTGCGCTCGATCTACGAGCACCTCTTTGCTGAGTATGGAGAGCAGCATTGGTGGCCGGGATCGAGCGCGTTTGAGATAATCGTCGGAGCTATCCTCACTCAGCAGGTGGCATGGAAGAACGTGGAGGAAGCGATTGACGCCCTCAAATCGGCAGGCCTCATGGACCCTGAGTCGCTTCTGCGCGCCCCGCTTGCTGAAGTTGCCACCCTGATCCGCCCAACAATCTACTACAATCAGAAGGCAAAGAAACTACATTCCTTCCTGACGTTCTTAAAGCAGAGACATCATAGTGACCTAACAGATCTCTTAGCACTCCCTGTGCCCGTGATGAGGGAGGAGCTGCTCGGTATACACGGGGTTGGTGAGGAGACGGCCGATTCGATCATTCTTTATGCTGCACAGAAGCCAAGTTTCGTAATCGATGCCTACACGCGACGGACCATGCAGCGCCTTGGGTTGATAACCGGCAAGGAATCCTACGCTGAGCTGCGCGCGCTGTTTATGGAGAGCATTCCACGTGATGTCAAGCTGTACAACGAGTACCACGCTCTGCTTGTTCGCCACGGGAAGGAGCGTTGCCGCTCGCGTGCCCCCCTTTGCTCAGGTTGCCCACTGAGGGACATGTGCAAGTACGCCGCTACAGCACAGTGAGTTCACGCGGGAGCGTGGAGAGTGACTCTGCTCCGTCCTGGGTGATAACAACATCATCTTCGATGCGCACTCCAACCCTGTCTGCCAGGTAGATCCCCGGCTCGACGGTGAATACCATCCCTGGCTCTAGGATGATCTTGTTCCCGGCTACGATGTAGGGTGGCTCATGGATCTCCAGTCCCAGGCCGTGGCCGGTGCGATGGTTGAAGTACTTGCCGTATCCGGCATTTTCGATCACCTTGCGGGCCGCGGCATCGACCTGCTCTGCCGTAACTCCGGGCGCGGCTACTTCGCGGCCGGCCTCATTTGCTGCTTTCACGATCTCGTAGATCTCCTTCCATTCTGGGGTAGACGTTCCGATCGAGAAGGTGCGGGTTATGTCCGCGGAGTAGGCTCCAACGAGGAAACCGTAGTCGATGAGGAGACAGTCACCCTCTTGCAGACGCCGCTTACCTGCGGAGCCGTGTGGCAAGGCGGCACGGGGCCCGGAGAGGACGATCGGTGGAAAGCCATGCCCGTCCGCGCCGTGTTTCAGCATCTCCATGTTAAGGATCATCTGCACATCGCGCTCGGTCATTCCGATCTTTACTTGAGCGCAGGTGGCCTTTAATGATTGCTCGCTCACCTTGATTGCCGTGCGGATCGCCTCGATTTCATCTTGATCTTTGCGCATCCGGGCCTGTGATAGGATTTCGTCTACTTCGACGATCGTTGATCCATGCGTGTTTCGCTCAATCTGCCGCAGTTCGAGAAGGCGCATTGAGCGAGCTTCAACTCCGATCGTCCTTCCTGGCAGGCTGAGTACTTTGACAGCTTTCGCGAAAGCTGGCGCGTATCCCTCTTCGTCGGTGTAGGGAATGAAGTCGACCTCGTAGGGCAGAGCAGCTGTGAACGTTTCCACCTCCAAGTGGGGAAGGAGAACGGTCGGGCGGGCCGAACGCGATGATGCCAGGAAGAAGACCAGCGGCCTCTCGCTCAGTTCCTTTATTATCCCAGTGAGGTATATCAGGTTCGCTCCGGGAAGGAGCGCGAGAACATCGATCCCTTGCTCTGCCAGCCTCTTCTTCAGTCCATCCAGACGTGCTTGGTAGTCCATATCTCTTCCCTCCTGATGTGATGGTGATTGCACAGTATAGCGCGTATTTGGGTAATATCCGCTTGCGAGCATGGCTAGTAACGCAGTAGTGTTTGCCATGCATATCTTCGTTGGACTCTTGTTGATCTTCTTGTACGAGGTGGGAGCGGCGGTGATTCTCCCCACTCCGAGCGAGCTTCCAATACTCGGTTATAACTATGTCCCACTCGTGTGGATCTTCGTGTTTGCCGTGTTGGGAAAGACTGTCGGAGCGTACATCGTGTTTATGATTGGGGATAGGGCTAAGGAGACGGCGCGATTCCAGCGATTCTTAGATCGTCATCGCTGGGCGAAGAGATTCTTCGACTTAAGTGAGCGCTTTGTGCGGCGCTACGGTGTGTTTGCGGTATTTGTACTGCTGAGCATCCCGGGATTTCCCGATACGGCATCCCTATATCTGTTTGCGATCGTCGGAAAGAGACCGATATTGTTCTCCATTGCCTCTGGTTTTGGTACGGCATTGCGCATGGGCTTAGTCCTTGTTGGCTTCCACGGGATCGCTTCGCTGCATGGTTGAAGAACGCGGACGGAATCTGTCAATGATTTTGAGACACCTGCTGGCTGAATTTTGTGTAGTTTCCCGTCGGTTGTTGTCGCCTTTGGTGGGTTGATCCACACTGCTTCTGGTACCGATTGTGGCGATGGCTCCTTTCGGACAAACCGCTCAGGATGCTTTTGGTAAGCAGCGAGCAACACCTCTTTCCTAGCTCTGAGAACAGCTTGTGCTCGTCCATAGTGAACCATTCCCGGAGTAAGTAGGCCAATCCCTG
>JALTFO010000022.1 GCA_027007005.1 Candidatus Bipolaricaulota bacterium
CGGTAAACCGGTGCAAGATTCCTGCCGCATATCCGATCACCTACACACGGACCCAGACTTGACATAGAGGATTGAGACAACGCAGGCTATTGTCTGATGCGTTTTCTCACGTTATACTGAATACTATAGCCTGCATGAAGGAAAGGAGGTGATAAAGCAAAGTACTCGGAAGATACTGCCGTGAGAGTTTAAACAAAGCCAAGAAAACTAAGAAGGAGGTTGCAGCATGAGAATTGGGCGAGTAGTGCTAGTAGTTGCCATTTTAGCGCTGCTAGTAGGTAGTGTGATAGGAATAGCGCAAGAACCCAAGCGAGGTGGTGTTCTAGTCTTTGCTCGTGGTGGCGACTCAGTTCGTCTGGACCCAGCAGATATTACTGATGGAGAATCAGTGAAAGTCTGCAACAACATTTTCAACACACTGTATGAATTTGATAAAGGAGCTACTACAGTTCATCCAGCACTTGCGACTGGGTACGAAGTATCCGAAGACGGTTTAGAGTGGACCTTCCATCTACGCAAAGGCGTGATGTTCCAGCCGTGGGGAAACCACCCTTCTTATGAGATGACTTCAAGTGATGTGGTATTCACATTCCAAAGGCAGATGGATGCGAATAACCCCTATCATAAAGGCGATTTCGCCTATTGGGGTTACATGTACAACTACATCACCAAAGTAGAAGCTCTCGACAAATACACAGTGAAGTTTACGCTTAACCGACGCTACGCTCCGTTCCTTCTGAACCTAGCTTGTTTCCCGGCGATGATCGTCAGTGAACAAGCTATGAAGGATATGGGGGTTGAGGGATTCCGAAACCATCCAGTAGGAACTGGGCCTTTCAAGTTCGTAAGCTGGACTCGTGGCAGCGAAATTGTTCTAGAAAGGTTTGATGATTATTGGAACAAACCCTATCCCTATCTTGACGGCGTGATCTTCAAAGTAATCCCCGAAGAAGGGGCACGTCTGATGGCATTGAAGGCTGGTGACATCGACGTAATGGATAGCGTAACCCCTGACAACGCCCCTCTTATCGAACAGGACCCGAACCTGACCCTCATGGAAGCGCCAGGGTTAAATGTAGGGTACGTCGCCATGAACGAAATGGTCAAGCCTTTTGATAATGTGTTGGTGAGGCTGGCTGTCAATTACGCTGTGGACAAGAAAATGCTGGTTGACACCTTCTATAAAGGTCGCGGGGAAGTCGCTGTTAACCCGATGCCTTCGAACTTGTGGGGTTGGAACGACGAAATTACAGATTATCCCTACAATCCAGAGTTGGCTAAGGCATTCCTCGCTGCAGCTGGCTATCCTAATGGATTTGACACCGAACTCTGGTACATGCCTGTGTTCCGTGATTACTTCCCACAACCCAAGCTGATTGCTCAAGCAATTCAGTCCCAGCTGGCACAGGTCGGCATACGTGCCAAACTCGTTACCTATGACTGGGGAACTTACCTGGAGAAGACTGAAGCTGGGGAACACCCGATGTGTATGCTCGGATGGATGGGCGACAACGGTGATCCTGACAACTTCCTCTACGTTCTTCTCGACAAGGATAGTGCTACTGTGGGAAGTGCTGGTAACGTAGCTTTCTACAAAAACGACACCTTGCACGATATCCTCATCGCTGCTCAGGAGAGCCTAGATATCAACACTCGTATAGCCCTATACAAGCAAGCACAAGTGATTATTCACGGGGATGCGCCTTGGTTAACAGTGGCGACTGCTGATCGTATGGTGGGACTGCAAAACTATGTCCATGACTATGATCTAGCCCCTGTTCTTAAGGCACGTTTCGAGTTTGTTTGGTCAAGCAAGTAAAAGGAGTTAGAATGAGGGGGAGGACATCAAAAACCTCCCCCTTCATCTTTACCTTTCCATAGGAATCCTAGGGAGAACTAATGGGTGAGCGGAATTGGTGAAGTATGCGATTCGCCGTACCTTGGCTATCTTACCAGTACTGTTAGGGCTATTGTTCCTTGTTTCCTTGTTGATTGAGTTTGTTCCGGGAGACCCAGCGCGCACGATGCTTGGTCCGCACGTGAACGAAGCGAGTCTCGCCGCACTCCGTGAGAAATTGGGTCTTAACAAGCCATTCTACGTTCGCTTTGGAATTTATCTTGGCAACCTGTTTCGGGGGAATTGGGGCGAATCGATACGGGAAGGACGACCTATCCTTAAAATTTTAACGGAGCGTTTCCCCGCAACATTCGAACTCAGCATTTTCGCAATGCTTTTCTCTACCATTGTCGGAACCGGATTGGGAATCATCTCTGCATGGCGGCAGTATTCCATCTGGGATTATCTGGGTATGTTTATTGCTCTAATTGGAATCTCTATGCCTGTTTTTTGGCTAGGGCTTATGATGATTTATTTCCTTGCTCTCAAGTTACATATCATGCCTTTTAGCGGTCGGCTTTCGACAGGTCTTCCTTTTACACCGATTACTGGATTCTATATGCTGGACTCACTAATCAATCTTAATTGGCGTGCCTTAGGCGATGTGCTATGGCATCTCATTATGCCCTCTATCGCCCTTGGAACAATTCCAATGGCCATGATCACACGGATGACACGATCCAGCATGCTGGAAGTTTTGAGCCAGGATTATATCAATACAGCCAGAGCCAAAGGGCTTGGTGAGACAATAGTGATGCTGAAGCACGCTCTCAAAAACGCTCTGATGCCGGTGATAACGGTAGTAGGGCTTAATTTCGGCTTCCTCCTAGGCGGAGCGATTTTGACAGAGACGGTTTTCGCCTGGCCTGGCCTGGGAACATGGTTACTCGATTCAATTAACGCCCGGGATTTTCCCGCCGTTCAAGGGGGGGTGCTTTTTATTGGAACGGTCTTTATCCTCGTTAATCTCGTCGTGGATCTCTCCTACGCATGGGTTAATCCAAAGGTGAAGTATGACTAGAAAATTCCTTCTTAGATTCTTCTATTTCAGACGTTCACGGCGATCTGCAAGGACTTCTTCCCTCTTCCGCGACACAATGCGACAATTGAAAAAAAACCGACTAGCTATACTAGGGATTATACTTATCGGTGTGTTTTTATTTATGGCAGCATTTGCAAATTTCATTGCTCCCTATGACCCTATAGCACAAGACTGGAAATCCGTACAAAAACCACCTTCAAGAACCCATCTCTTAGGAACTGATGAACTCGGGAGAGACTTATTAAGTCGCATCATTTATGGCGCCCGAATATCTGTAACCATTGGTGTCGTATCCGTCTCAATAGGTTTCCTCTTCGGCACAATGATCGGTCTTGTGGCAGGCTATTTCGGCGGTTTTTGGGATAGCATTCTTATGCGACTAATGGATATCATGTTAGCTGTCCCATATATCTTACTGGCGATCGCTATCGTTGCCATCCTGGGTCCTGGATTATGGAATGCAATGATCGCCATAGGAGTAGTCACAATCCCTCAATTCGCTAGGATTGTCAGGGCATCCGTTTTAGAAATCAAGTCTAAAGATTACGTGGAAGCTGCAAAGGCTTTAGGGGCAGGAAACGTGCGAATAATACTGAGACATATCTTCATCAATTCTCTTTCGCCTCTTATTGTGCAGAGTACGCTTACCCTCGCTTCAGCGATCCTTGAGGCAGCTGGCCTGGGATTCCTAGGATTGGGGGCCCAGCCGCCGGCGCCCGAATGGGGTGTTATGCTGAGTGATGGCCGGCGTCTCCTTCTTGTGTCTCCTTGGATCGTTACATTTCCTGGAATCGCAATTATGCTCTCCGTCCTGGGTTATAACATGCTGGGAGATGGGTTACGAGATGCTCTCGATCCTCGAATGCGTAAGAGCTGACGCTCGTTCCGTACCGAGATCGTCGTCTTCCACGGTATGCGTTGCCTTGCAGAATGAGACTTAGTCCTTTTGATACGGGCAATCCTTCAAGAAGTTGCATAACTTCTGCCATACGCTAGAATTTTGAGAGTATCTCTGCTGAGTAGGAGGATTCATGCACGCCGATAAGATTCGTAAACTATACTTAGAAT
>JALTFO010000023.1 GCA_027007005.1 Candidatus Bipolaricaulota bacterium
ACCTGCAACAGCTGGTGGGGCGACGAGACCTGTCTTAGCGTACATCCCAATGTTGACTTTGGAGTAATCGACTCGTCGTCCTTCCAAGGGGCTACGCCGGATGGTGGTGGCGCGTTCCAACCGATCTCGTCACTGGATAACATGGTCGATGTTGTTCGCAACGGGTGGTTGAACTTGACCTGGAACCTGGAAGTGAAGGCGATATCTTCATCCGGGATCGATCTTTCGCGGCTGTATTGGCGACGCAGTAACATAGGTAGAGACTACCAGCCGTTTTCTGTTCTTGGTAACTGGGCGCAGGTGGCAACTGGGCGAGGCACAACCGGGACAACATCCTTCCCGATCGACTACGAGTATTTTGCGTCCACTGCCGACGCGCCCGGTGACTATGCAGTTACTCTCACCTACCGAGTCACGGTCAAGTGGGGTTCATACAAACTATACTCTGTGAGCCAGGATGTAAGCCTATACTTGCACGTGAAGGACTGGATTGTCGTCGCTCTTCATGACGCGATTGATCTTGGAACGATAGACGGATCGGGATACGTGATGGGAAGCGGCCTCCCCCCACGTGATTCACTCGGGAACGGTGTGTTCATCGTTAGTAACTCGCCAACAGGTTGGAACCTAGACCTACAAGTAAGATCGATTTCGGTCCCACCCTGCTACCATGGAGATTTGCTAAGCATCTTCTTCTGGGAGATTGATAACTCCGTGTTTCACACCGCAAAAGGCCTCGATAACCTACCAGTGGTCGTTGCTTCTAGCGCTGGCCCGGGGAAGGTTCAACATGATGTCGGATACCGCTACACCCCTACCACCGCGGAATGTGGCGGTGACTACTCCATAACTCTGATCTACACCGCTTCTCCCCGCTAGACCAAGTTGCATTCTTTCGCAAATCACGCAGAATATTAGCTTAGGAGGGAGCAAATGAGACCAATACGCATCATCTTCTTCATTACGGCACTTCTTGTTGGCATGAATATCACAGCGCTTGCGCTGCAGATTACGCAGATCGAGTTTGATTTACATCTAGCCCCGGGCGCAAGCAATACTTACACATTTCAGGTGATCAACAACGAATCTGATCCACAAAATGTGACGGTGTACATCGGCGATTGGACGCGAACAGAGAGCGGTGAGAACGACTTCTTAACGCTTGACAGCGCTCGCTGGCTGTTTACGCGTGAGTTCAAGCAAGGAGATGAGTTGGACATAAAGTACCGCGTCACCCTCCCAAACGATAGCATCACCGTGAGCGGTGCGTACGCATGTGGAAGCCCCTCGTCGCAAGGGCAGATCGAAGGCGAAGCACATTTGTTGTCGGCGGCAAACAATATTCCAGCTGAGCAGGCCAATGGCCTTGTGGCTATCACACGCACCGTCCTTTCTACTAGTGAAGATGGAATGGTCACCGTCAATCTGCACATACATGCACTGCAAGACTTCGGCGGTCTGCGTATCGATGAGGTATTCTCTTCACATGTGGACATCAAGTCGATCGATGCCGCGGGTGGAGAGTTCACGACAATATCCCGTTCCTGTGGTGATTGGATCGAGGCCTCCCCGCAGACGTTCACCATCGCCGCGGGAGCAACACAGCCAGTGAGCTTTCGCGCTGTAGTGCCCAACAGTGGCCTGTCTGGCATGTACTGGGCGATGATCTTCGTCCAGGGGGCTCCTCGCCCCCAGCAGCGCCAGGGAGCAACTGTTCTAGCCATCGAACGCTTCGGCGTGAAGGTCTACGAGACAATTCCAGGATCTGAGGAGCTCTCGGGTGAAGTGAAGAGCGTCCGCAAAGTGGGAAACGATCCGCTGACATTTAATGTCACTTTTGCAAACACCGGGAATGTCCAGCTACGCCCCACTGGGTCGATCAATGTTATCAGCCAAGACGGAGATACTGTACGAACGATCGCGATAGATGAATTTCCCCTTCTTCCGGGCAGGGAGCGTGTCCTTTCAGTGGCGGATGATTCTAAATCACCATTGCCGGCGGGAATCTACCGCGCACTCGTGACGATCGACTATGGCGGAGATAATCTGGCCGGCGGAACGCGAGACTTCCGCCTACACTAGATAAATAAGCGTATCCAAGTTAGAGAGGGATCTTATTCACGCGCTCCTCCTGCGCTGTCTCAAGATGCCCAAAGAGGCATCACCTTCTGGCAGTCGAGTATCAGTTTACGGCTTTGTAGCCTGGACCGTGCCAGGACCTCTTTATCTGCGTGCCTACAGGTTTGTCTTCTAGCCCTTAGCCTTGCTGAGGGTTTGGCACAACAAGGTCGACTAAGCAACCCAATGGAGTTCCTGATGGCTGGCCACTGAGTGATGGTGGTGCAGCAAACGCGAACGTGAGGAAAGCCTTGCACTTCATGCAAGCACATGAATTTGCAGATGTATTCCGGTCGCACAAGGACGAGTGATGTGCTACCATCGCTTCCTAACACGGGCAAAAGGTGGGGGTAAGATGCGGACTGCGTTTGTCAAGCAAGCAGCATTTGTATTGGTCATCTTCATGGCAATTGGCCTCGTCGCAACGGTTGCGGGCATCGCGCAAGTGCCAGAGCACGTGCCATGGAGCGCAGACCAACCCATCTCTTGGCAGTTCTTCCTCGCACCTTATCCACAGGATGGATGCCTCCAGGCCGAGGCAGCAGCAATCCACATGACCCTAAACTGGTCGGTATCATACGTTATCGATTACGATACACAGAACGGAAACTGGTATGGTTACGTAGACAGCTCAATGACAAAAGTGACAAACACCATGGAGCCATCCCTGTCGTGGGCCGCTTCGCAAGGTAAGACCGCGGATGTTCTAAACCACGAGCAAAGACACTTTGATCTGAACGAGGTCTATGCACGGAAGCTAGGAATCCTTCTTGAGCGCCCACGTGTGACGGGTGCCACAACAGATGAGGTACGATCTGCTCTCAGGAAGCAAATCAATGCCGTCGCTTCAGCGGTTCTGGACAAGGCCTCCCAGATGCAATCGCTCTACGATAATGATACGGCCCACGGAACAAACGCGGCAGTGCAAGCAAGTTGGGCAGCGAAGATTGACGCCTGGTTGATGAACCCGATGCAAGCGCCATAGGCGCCAATCACGCAAGTTATCACACCTAGCTAGTTGGCAAGAGAATCCGCCTTGAATCCTATAGCTTAGTAGCCAGTATTGTAGATACAAAAATGAGTCTGCTTATAGAGGAGAGACAAGATAATTAACTAGAAGTAGCCATTCATCGGCCCGAAACGATTGAGCGGCCACACTCGCAGGTACGGCTCCCCAATAAAATCCCTCTTATCTACGAAGCCCCAGTAGCGCGAGTCCCATGAGTTTGCTGAATTGTCACCCATGACGAACCATTTTCCCTCTGGGATAAGTGTGGGGGTCATACCAAAGAGCATACGCGGGTCGCCCGACGTGTACTCTCGATCAAACCGCGGGCCGGTCAGCTTCTTACCATTCACGTAGACACGTCCATCCTTCACTTGCACGGTCTGCCCACCAACGGCAATCAATCGCTTAACGTAACGCACTCGCTTATCGCGCAGGGTGATTCCGAAGGCAGAGAGAGAATTCATTCCACTTGCCTTCGTCCCCAGATCTAGCTGGGGAGCGTTGACTAGGCTGAGGACGACCATCGTACCCACCGGAAGTGAAGCGACGATCTGATCTGCTCCCGCTGAGGAGAAGACCGGATCACGGTTCACATAGATCAGCCGTTCTCCGGGCGTGAGGCGTGCGCTATCGGCGAGAGACCCAGACTTAACGTCCTTTATCAACACCGAATCGGTGTGCCAAAAGACAACGATGTCACCCGGTGTGGCGCTGTGGAAGTGATATGAAATTTCGTCGACGAAGAACGAGTCTTTGGGGTCAATCGTAGGGATCATCGATCCCGTTGGAACGTGCATGCGCACAGTCACATAGCTCATTACAAGGAAGGCAAGACCGCCAGCAACGATGATCACCTCAATCCATTCGAGGATTTCCCTCATCACGCGGCCTGGATTCCAACCAAAGTGCTGCACCAATCGTAGGATGAGTGCGGGCTTCTTGTTCTTTTTCGCGTTTCGACGTGTCACTTCAGCGGATGCGCCGCAGACGACGCAAGAAATACGGGCGCGACTGCCGCGTCCGGTTTTTCTTTACCAACTCAATCTTCTCGATCTTCGGCGAGTGCATCGGAAAGGTCTTCTCAACTCCAATTCCCGACGAGATCTTCCTCACGGTGATCATCTCATTTGTACCGTTTCCACTTCGCTTGAGGACAATCCCTTCGAAGACCTGAATTCGCTCCTTTGCTCCCTCAGAGATGCGCTCATGAATACGTATGATATCACCAGGAGAGAATGAGGTATCCCTTTCTTGCAGGTACTCCTTCTCTACCGCTCTTATGATGCTATCCATCTTCCTTATCCTCCTATTCTATCCCCTGCCACGCGGTCGAGGGTGATCGCTGCAGCCGCCCGTACCGAAAGGTGGTTGAAGTCACTTTTCGGCATGATCGGCGGAAGGAGCAAGTCGCAGGCCTCGATGACCTCATCAACCATTCCCCATCCTGTCCCAAACAGGATCAATACCGGCCGCTCGCCCTGCTCAATCTCAGTACGCAATTTCTGGTAGCTCACCGATCGCCCCACATGCTCACGTGCCGATGTCGCTACCACGAGCGGCTCTTGCCCTTCAGCATCGCGAATCCAAGAGATCGACTCCTCTATGTCTTGCGTCATCGTAACGATCTCCAACGCGTCACCGCGCCGGCTCGCCTCCATTGCGCGCTCCCCTTCTGTCCAGAAACCCCTTATCCGCCAGCCTATCCGCTGCTGGGAGGGCAAGGGCGTTACAACAAAATAGCGCACCACTCCATAGGTGCGCGCCGAGCGCGCAATATCGTGCACATCGATCGATGTCATCGCCGTAGCAACAATCTCGCCACGACGGTTGCGCATCGGGAAGTGCAATAGAGCAACGTAGAGGTTACCCATCGTCTTCTGCCCTGTCAAGATCACGTATCCGTTCTGGAACGCGTTCCAATCCGATGAGATCGGGTCGATTACGCATCGTTTTCTCCCAAGCGCGATCCTCGCGGAAGCGCTCGATGCGAGCATGATCTCCCGACAACAGGATCTCTGGCACGCGCAGGCCGCGAAATTCCGGTGGACGCGTGTACTGCGGCGGGCCCAGATGGTCCTTGTTGTAAAACGAGTCGCTTGTAACTGACTCGAATCGACCAACTATGCCTTGAAGCATCCGCGCCGTCGCTTCGATGATCACCGCAGCGGCAACTTCTCCTCCAGTCAAGACATAGTCACCTATCGACACTTCATCATCGACAAACTGTACAACCCGCTCGTCAACTCCTTCGTAGCGACCACAAACAAGGAGCAACCCGTCAAGCTTACCCCATTCGATGGCATCCTTCTGTGTAAATAGCCTGCCCTGCGAGGAGAGAAGGACAGTCTTCCATTTCGTGGGGTCAGACCTTTTTTCTTGAATTCCCGCAGCCTCCGCGCAATTCTCGTGCAGAAAACAGGATTCAATCTCGCCAGCCTTAATCGCTTCGATCCCGCGCACAAGCGGCTCCACCTTAAGAAGCATCCCCGGGCCGCCGCCATAAGGACGATCATCCACAACGCGATGCGGGTCATCGGTGAAATCTCGCAGGTCGTGTAAATGAACAAAGACCAAGCGATTCTCTATTGCCTGGCCAAGAACCCCCACGGAAAGAAATCCGGCGAGTGCTTCCGGAAAGATAGTGAGTACATCAAAACGCATCGTAAAGATCAGTCGACAATCTCGACCACAACCTCCCGATCGAGACGCGCGGCCACGCCTTCGAGAAACGTGCGCAGCGCGCCGATCGTCCGTCCACCGCGCCCCAGCACGCGCCCACGATCTTCCTTGCCGATGTGCAGAAAGAAGATATCGACCTTCTCCGTCTCGATCCGGTCTATCCGCACCGCATCGGGGAGGTCAACGAGCGAACGCACTAGGAACAGGCACAGACGATATAGCATACTTACTCACTCTTGCTAGCTACCTGTTCCCGCTTGGCTGCATCCCAGGCGGACATGACGCCTGCGCGTGACAGGATGTCTCGCACAGCCTTCGTCGCCTTAGCGCCGTCCATGAGCCATTTCAACGCCACGTCATTCTTCAGTTCGTACGTCGCTGGGTCGGTCTTCGGGTCGTAGAATCCAAGATCCTCCACGACTTTGGCATCTCGCGGTTTGCGTCCATCGAGGACGACAACACGGTAGGAGGCCTGCCCCTTTCTTCCAACCTTCTTCAGTCGAATCTTTGCTGCCATTGCTTCACCTCGTGTTTTGATCAGCTATCAGCTAAGAAATAAGCTTCCTGTTTAACGCCAGATTATCAAGACGCCAAACTGAGCCGCCTACATGCGACGGCATCCTTGGTGAATCTTACCCCATTTCATTGTGATTCGAAAGGCAACACAGGAAGGCGGAAGGTGGAAGGCGGAAGGCGGAAGCAATTATGAAGAGAGCTAGCTTGTACTTGTTCTTGCGTCAAGCCAGTAGCTTCCGCCTGCCGCATCTACTTGACATCCTTGTGTTTTCGTCCTACAATAGGTCTTATCCTTGTAAGACAAGAGGTCTGCACATGAAGACCATAACAGTAAGACTCGATGACGCCCTTGCAGATGAGGTGGCTCGATTACAGAGAGCGGGAGCGTTCCGAAACAAGAGTGATGTAATCCGTGAGGGCTTGAGGGCGCTGGTTGCTCGTGAGCAACAAAGGAAACTGAAGGAGAACCTCGCACGCTATCTACTTGAACAGGAATCCCTCGCAGAAGCAGCTCAAGCGGTTGAGGATCGCATGTCCCTGACCGAAGAGGCGCTCAAGCAATCCCTAACATGATAGAACGGGGAGCGATATTCAACATCAACTTCAGCCCAAGACGAGGGCATGAACAGAAAGGCCTGAGGCCAGCGATTGTTATACAGGCTGATCTCTATTGCCCACTCTCAACCATCCTCGTCATCCCTACTTCGACGCACGCCCACAAGGAGATCGACTTCCACGTTCCCGTCACTGTTCGCGGCACACGTACCTATGCATTGATCGAGCAGCTGACTGCGGTCGACAAGACTCGGCGCATAGAGAATGCAAACTATCTCGGCAAGCTCACCGCCCAAGACATGGAGCAAATCGATTCCATGCTGAGGATCTTCGTCGGCCTAGATCCAGAAATCTCTACGCTGTAGGAGAGCAGTAATCCACGTGAAAGGCGGAAGCAATTACAGAAAGATCTGGCGAGAATCGAGCCGTGTGTCAAGTCTTCGCTCATCGGGCAAGAGCTGATAGACTTCTCTTACATGCCTAGCATATCCATCGGCGCACGTCCTTTGCTTCCTCGTCTGCTGCTGAGCGCCTTAATTGCCTTCTTCGAGTCCTTGAACCGCGACAGGACACGATTCACGTCGCGCACTTTCATCCCACTTCCCCGTGCGATCCGCTTCTTGCGGCTGCCACCGATAATCGACGGGTTCAAGCGCTCAGCAAGCGTCATCGAGCGCAGGACAGCAAGCGTCTTGGTCAGCTCCTGCTCATCGACATCGACACTCCCTTTCATCTTTTTCTTCAATGGGAGCTTGTCCAGGATGCCGGAGAGAGGGCCGAGTTTGCGCATCTCCTCTAGCTGTTCAAGGAAGTCCTGCAGCGTAAACTGGTTCTTCTTGATGTGGCGTGCGAGTTGCTCGGCCTTCTTCTTATCCATCTGGGTCTCGGCCTGCTCGATGAGCGTTAGGACATCGCCCATGCCAAGGATGCGGTCAGCCATCCGCTCGGGATAGAACGGCTGTAGATCGGCAATCTTCTCGCCCATCCCAACGAACTTGATCGATTTACCCGTAACGTGATGGACAGAAAGGGCTGCTCCGCCACGCGCGTCACCGTCAAGCTTGGTCAGGATCACACCGGAGAAGGCAATTTCCTCATTGAACTTGCGTGCAATGTTTACCGCCTCTTGCCCGGTCATTGCATCGGCGACAAATAGGATCTCATCCGGGTCGACGGTGTTCTTGATCTGCTTCAGCTCATCCATCATCGCCTCGTCGATGTGCAGGCGCCCAGCGGTGTCTATGAGGACAACATCGCGGAGGT
Source organism: Candidatus Bipolaricaulota bacterium (assembly GCA_027007005.1). GTDB lineage: Bacteria > Bipolaricaulota > Bipolaricaulia > UBA7950 > UBA9294 > M55B144. The sequence goes on from JALTFO010000023.1 coordinate 8,141, forward strand.
TCTCCCTTGCCCAATCCACACCGGCGGATGCGATCTGCACTGGATGTGAGCTATCTCCGGTGATGACGGGAACCTCCAGGCTATTCCCGAGCGTCTGCAACTGAGCAATGGCGGCCGGACGATAGACGTCGGCAGCTACAAGGACTGGTTTTCTTCCCTCTTTCTTGAGGTGAAGCCCAAGCTTAGCCGCACTCGTGGTCTTCCCCGATCCTTGAAGGCCGACAAGCATGATCACTGCTGGGTGGTGCGACAGGTTGAGCGCAGCGTTCTGTCCGCCCATGAGGGCTGTCAGCTCGTCGCGGACGATCTTTACCACCTGCTGGCCGGGAGTGAGGCTCTCGAGCACATCCTCACCGACCGCACGCTCCTGAACACGCCCCATCAGGTCCTTGACGACCTTGTAGTTGACGTCTGCTTCCAGGAGAGCGAGCCTAATCTCGCGCAGGCCGGCTTTCACATCATCGGCGGAGAGCTTCCCCTTCCCTTTGAGTCGGGAGAAGACGGATGTCAATCTATCGGTAAGAGAATCAAACATGTTCACTCCCTGTTGCTCTAGCAGTCAGCTCATCAGCGATCAGCCAAGCGAACGCTAGCGTAAAGTTGGCCTCATGTCAAGGCTCGATACTGATGGCTGATGAGCTGAACGCTGCGTAGTTACTTCACAGTCATTCCGCCGCAAGGTTGGAGAGAAAGTCGGTCGTAAGCCGCTCCTGACGAAACGATGGGTGAGATACGATCTCTTGTGCGAACGAGCGCGTAGTCTTGATCCCTCGCACGCGGAAGCGCTCGAGCGCTGTGTACATGCGGATGCACGCCTCTTCCCTGTCCTCTCCCCACGAGATCACCTTGGCCAGCAGCGAGTCATAGTAAGGAACGACCTCCATCCCGTTGTACAGGTGGGTATCGACTCGGATGCCAAATCCATTAGGAAGCTCATCGATTATCACCTTTCCCGAAGAGGGCAGGAAGCCATTTGATGGATCCTCGGCGTTGATGCGACACTCCAGCGCGTGCCCGCGAATGTCGATCTCATCTTGAGTGAATCGAAGCTTGTCGCCGGATGCGATACGAATCTGCTCCTTGATCAGGTTTACCCCAGAGACTACCTCGCTCACTGAATGCTCCACCTGGATGCGTGCGTTCATCTCAATAAAGTAGAACTGATCTTCGGAATCGAGGACAAACTCCACCGTTCCAGCATTCCGGTAACCAACAGCACGCGCTGCAGCGATCGCGGCAGCGTGGAGAGCGCTCCTTGTTTCTTCGTCGAGATGTGATGCGGGTGACTCTTCGATCAACTTCTGGTGACGCCGCTGCACCGAGCACTCCCTTTCGCCAAAGTGGACGATGTTCCCATACGAGTCAGCGAGGATCTGCACCTCGATGTGTCGCGGGCTCTCTACCGCCCGCTCTAGGTACAGGCTGTCATCGCCACATGCAGCCTTTGCCTCAGCGCCCGCAGCAATGACTGCGCTTTCAAGCTCCTCGCGCTCGGCGACGAAGCGCATCCCTCGCCCCCCTCCGCCGTACGTTGCCTTTACTAACAGAGGATAGCCTACGCGTTCTCCAGCCGCTGAAACCTCTCCATCCTCGGAAATAACCTCACCAGGAAGAACGGGTATTCCCGCCGCAGCGACCGCACTTCTGGCAGCAACCTTATTCCCCAGAAGGGCCATCACTTCACGCGGCGGCCCGACAAATACGAGGCCGTGATCCTCACACACCTCGACAAAGTCCGGGCTCTCCGCGAGGAATCCATATCCGGGGTGGATTGCCTCCGCACCAGACAGCTCAGCAGCGCTGATAATCGCAGGGATAGAAAGGTAGCTCTTGGCTGGATCGGCAGGGCCGATGCACAACCGCTCACCTGCAAGGTTCAGATAGGGCATACCAGCGTCAACTTGGGAGAAGACAGCCACTGCGTCGACGGACAGCTCGCGGCACGCTTCAAGCACACGCAGAGCGATCTCCCCTCGATTGGCAATCAGAACCTTATGAAACGTCATATCCGTTCGAATTGGAACATCGGCTGTCCGTACTGCAGCGGATCGCCATCTTCTACAAGGACCTTCACTATCTTGGCTGGAAATTCAGCCTTAATCTCGTTCATCACCTTCATCGCATCAATGATACAAAGGGTATCCCCGGGCGAAACCTGGTCACCCTCGTTGACGAATGGATCTTCCTCAGGGCTGGGACGGGAATAGAACGTCCCGAGTAGCGGGGCAGTGATGACATTGGACTCTTCTTCTCTCTCCTCAGCCCCCAATTTGGCAGTGCGTGGCAGTAAGCCAGCAGCCGCTTCCTGACGGACCGTGATCCTTTTCTCCCCGTTCGAGACCGTTATTTCAGTAAGGCCTTGTTCCTTCAACAGGCGGATGATTTGCTGTAGTTCTTCCAGATCCACTCCGTCGCCTCCTAGTAATCATCCTATCATTTTACTCCCCCGTTCACACGCAGGGCAAGAAGGCTTCCAAACGTGAGTACTGCAGAGGAACGCTCCTTGCTTCTTGCAATCATGCAGGCTACTCCTATAATTCTCTTTTAGAGGTGAGTATTACCGTGTCAATAGGCGCACAGATTGCGCTACTTGTCTTTTTCATTGTTTGTTCAGCATACTTCTCCAGCGCAGAGACGGCCATCACATCGCTTGATGAGGGGCGTCTGCACTACCTTGTCAACACGTACAGGAAGAAGAGGCATGGTCTGTCGCTTCTGCTCAACGAGCCAAACGACATGATCACAGCGCTTCTCATCCTCAACAACCTGACAAACGTCGCCGCCAGTTCGTTGATGACGCTGCTTAGCGTGCGTGTCCTGCCCCACAGCCTTCCCGCCTATCAGGCAGGACTCGTCGCAACGGCGGTGATGACCGTATCCCTCCTTGTCTTCGGAGAGATCACACCCAAGAACTTTGCGAAGAATAACGCGGAACGCTTCGCCCTGGCAACGATCAATCAGATCTACCTGTTCACGCGAGTCTTACGTCCGTTCATCTTCGTCTTCCGCGGGATCGCTTCCCTGATCATGCGCATGTTCGGGGAAGACCTTGCGCAGGAGGAACCGCTCGCTGTGAGCGATGAGCAGATCGAAACGCTGATCGACGCCAGCGAGGAAAGGGGGCTGATCGATGCCGAGGACGGGGAGATGATCCGCCGTATCCTCGACTTCGACGAGATAGCAGCCGAGCAGGTGATGGTTCCGCGCATGGACGTACAGGCAATCGAGGTGCGAACATCGCCGCGCCGAGCACGCGAAATCGTTGCTGAGGATGGACATTCTCGCTTCCCAGTCTATGATAAACTCCCAGACAATGTGGTGGGAACGCTGTATGCTAAGGACCTCCTGGCGGAGGTGGACAACCCACAGACGAGCCTCCACAATCTGCTGCGACCGATTTACTACACACCAACGACAAAGCCTATCAACATCCTTCTGCGCGAGTTCCAGCGTGAGAGGGTGCACATGGCGGTGGTAATCGACGAGTTCGGTGGGATGGCAGGGATCGTTACCTTAGAGGATATCATTGAAGAAATTGTCGGAGAGATTGAGGACGAGTACGACAGCCCAGCAATACTGATCAAACGCATCTCCCCGGATGAAGCGCTCGTGAGCGGAGAAGTGTCCGTTCACGACCTGAATCGCACCATGGATATCGATTTGCCTGGGGACGAAGGAGTGACAGTGACTGGCCTACTCCTTCACCGCTTAGAGGCGATGCCTAATGCGGGAGACAAGGTGCGTGTCGGTTCGGTCTCGCTAATCGTAGAGGGGACAACCAAGAGAGAGATTACGGCCGTGCGTGTCCTCGTAGACCGCAACCTAGAACCAGAGGAAGAATAGAAAGAGGGGACTGTCCCCTTTTGTGCGAGGAGGAGAAGATGAATGACGGGTTGCGTATCAAATGCGTGTTTGTAATAGCGGCGGTTTTCCTTGCCAGCCTATCCATCGCTGGGCTGGCAGCAAGCTATGATTTGTCCGTCAAGATCGATCTTGACAAGCAGACGATAAGTGGGTACGAGGACGTAACGAGCACGCCTGGCGGAGGGCATCTCTATTTTCTGCTCCTAGCTAACCTCAATAGAGAGCAAAACCCGTATGAAAGCCAGCGATCAATCGATTCTACCTACCCGTTCGGGTTCGAAGCGTCATCGACAACGATCGACAGTGTGGAGACGGTTCAAAGCGGAAGCACCGACACGGTCTCCTTCCGGCTCTTGTCCATTCCTCCCGCATGGCAGACGTATTCGCTCGATAAGACCGTCCTTGCAGTTGATCTTCCCGGTGACTCTCCCCTCACGTTGCGGGTGCACTTCACGACGCATTTCCCACGCATAGCTTCCGGTGATGAGGGGATCGATCAGGGGGTGCTTACCTGGCGCTTCGGATGGAATCCGATTCTCCTTCCGCCTGACCGAGCATGGACAGAGAAAGACGGAACACTCATGCCTCCAACGCGTGAGTTCCAACTTAGGATCCCAGCAGCCGACTACTCAGCGCAGATAACAGTCCCCGCTGATGTCAAGCTCGCGTGTGGAGCAGATCACAGTGAGGCCCCTGCATCATCAACCGATAAAGGCACAAAGGACGTCACGTATGTCGTGTCGAACGACGCACCAGCGCGAACGATCGCCATCGCTGCCTCGAAAGACTACCGGCGCTTCTCCCTCGATGATCTGTCGATTCCGATCGAGGTGTACTACCTGCCCGGACACGACGAGACAGCGCGCCTTTTTGCCACCTACTCAGATGATATATTGAAGAATTACGTCAAGCGCTACGGCCCGTATCCAAGAGCGCGACTGACAATCGTAGAGAATCCGAACCAGCAGGGTCTGTCGATGGCCGCGGATGGAATCGTCTGGCTCTCCGATCTCTTCTTCTCGCACCGCAACGTTACCGTCCCTGGAGTTCTCAATCGTTTGAGTGAGTTCGTCCTCGCACACGAGATCGCCCATCAATGGTGGGGAATTGGCATTGGGGTCGACCTAAACGCGGAAAACTGGCTCTCCGAAGGGATGGCGCAGTACCTAGCGATAACTTACTTTGAGGAGAAGTATGGCCAGTTTGGTCCGAACCTGTTTGACAAGAGCGGGAAGGGTCTGCTGGAGAACTTTGTGGCTTCGCAGTTTGGGTTCATGAATCTGCGCGAACACCAGATTGAGCTACCCTACATCGAACAAGTAATGCGCGGGTTTGACGAGGCGATCATCAAACCACAGAGCGAGGTTGAGTACGACAACGCCACCGCAGTGCGCCTCTACGACAAGGGATATCTCGTTGCTCGTGCTATCGCATCATCGATCGGGAAGGACAAGTTTCAGCAGGGCTTGCGCGATGCGGCGGCGGGATATATGCATAAACAGATCACCCTTTCCGATTATCAGAAAGTCATGGAAAAGGCATCAGGGAAGTCGTTGTCAGGTTTGTTTGACGCGTGGCTGCGCAAGGAGACAACAGTGGATTATGCTGTGAAGATCATCTCCCGCACACGCAATGGGGACAAACACGTGACGACCGTCCAAGTGACACGGGATGGCGGAGCTGTGCAACCGGTCATCGTTGAAGCGATCATGGGGAAGGGCAAGACGCTGCGCAAGGACTGGGATGGTAAAGACACTGAGTCAACGATCACGTTCACCACCGCAGACCGCGTCGGTAGAGTGACGATCGATCCCGATCACCTCCTCCCGGATCGCGACCGCCTGAACAACAACGATCCGATCAAGTTCGTCACCGTAACGAGTACTAATTCCTTCCCCCTTGACGCGTACATCCTCCACCCCGACCCGACTTCCAAGGGAATAACACTCACCTACCTCGATCGCATTCGGCTGACGCTGGCCGAGGGGAAACTGAGCGCCGATGTCTTCCAGGGAAGATCAGATCACATCTTCCTCAGCGCTACGCTCAGCGGCTCCGATCTCGGAGGCACGATCGGATACTCGCATACGGTCTTCTCCGCAATTCCGACAGGCTCGGCAGGGACCTTCGTTGGCCCCACAGAGGTGATCACCATCTCTGGCCACCGCGTCATCTCACCGGTTGGACCGGTGCAGTACATCCACCTTGGGATTGCTACACTGCCGACAATGAACTACAGCCGGAAGACGCAGGTGGGGATCGACATCACCCCGCAGGGATCAGGGCGTGTGTTGCTTGCCGTTTCAGACGAAGTGCGCATCTTCCCACGCATATACCTGCAGGGAATAGCCATCATGGGAACCGGATTTGGCACTCTTCCAAAGGCACTAGAGTTCGACCTGCCAGAGCTTATCAGCTTTGGGAAGATATCGCAGGGCAAGTGGGTTCCAAGCCACTTCTACGGCACACGCAAGCTGTACGGCCGCTTGGCGATCGAGTTACCAAACGATGGTGCTACGCCGTACGACCTGGCGAATGTGCTGATGATCGATCGCGCGCGTACTCGCGTGTTCATTGCCGCAGGGACGAGTTGGACAAGCCTTGACGAATTCGGTAAAACTAGCCCCAATGTGGAGGCTGGGGTAGAAGAAGTGCTCAACGTGTCAGCGATCGGCGGGCTTCTGCCGTTTGGAGCCACGATCGGATACGCCGTCCCAATTCTTGGGGATGGACTGGGCGTCTTCTATTTCGGGTTTTCACTGTAAATGGATGAATACAAGCTATCAGCTTTCAGCCAACAGCACAAGGTAGCACGTGGGCTCATGCTCGCAGAATGCGGCCGTAAGCTGATAGCTGTAAGCTGATAGCTTAAACGAGGTGAATGATGAAGGTTCCATGTCGCTGGCTCTCTGAGTATGTGGATATCGAGGTCACAGAAGAGGGGATCGCTCGCCTCGCCGAGCGCCTCACGCTTGCTGGTCTCGAGGTCGAGGAGATTACCTATGTTCCCGGTGTAAGCGGAGCATTCGTCGGGCGCGTACTGAGCAGCGCTCCTCACCCCAACTCCGATCACCTCTCTCTTTGCCACCTGGACATCGGGCACGATGAAGTCGATGTCGTGTGCGGGGCGAACAACGTGATCGAGGGACAGCTTGTCCCCGTCATCACCGTAGGGGGCCAGCTCCCCGGTGGATTGAAGATCGCCGAGCGCAAGCTGCGCGGGGTGACCTCACACGGGATGATCTGTTCCAAGGCCGAGCTGGGACTGGAGGCGAAGTCTGATGGCATATGGAACTTTGACAGCTCGCTCAACATGCCACTTGGCACCGACATCAACGACCTCCTCGAATTCGATGACTATGTCCTCCAGATCAAGGTAACTTCTAATCGCCCCGATTGTATGGGTATCTATGGGATCGCTCGCGAGGTAGCAGCGATAACCGGCAATGAACTCCGCCCCCTCGATCTATCGATTGAGGAGAGCGCCCCCTCGATCCAGGAGGAGGGATTCTCCGTCGTCGTGGAAGATGTAAGCGACACTCCCCGTTACACCGGACGCTTGATGAGTGAAGTACGCATCGCAGCATCGCCACTTCGCTTGCAACACCGCTTGATCAAGGCGGGGATGCGGCCGCTAGCAAATGTGATCGACGTTACAAATTACGTGATGCTCGAGATGGGCCAGCCCTTGCACCCGTTCGATGCTGACCGCATCGGAAAGACAATTACCGTTCGCCGCGCGCGTAGCGGTGACACATTCCGCACCTTGGATGATGTCGATCGCGAGATCAACGAAGACACTCTGATGATCACCGACGAGCTAGGCGGCTTGGCCGTAGCCGGAGTGATGGGTGGCGAGCGAAGCGAGATCCGGGCGGACACAACGCGTGTCCTTTTGGAATCTGCTGCATTTGAAGCGAGCACAATTCGTCACTCGTCTCGTGCCCTTGGCTTGTACAGCGAGGCCTCGCAGCGCTTCGAACGCCGCGTCGACCCACAGGGAGTAATCGATGCCTCCAATCGCACTGCTCACTTGCTGCAAGATTTATTCGGCTGCCGGGTACACGTGGGGATCATCGACTCTGCACCGAGAGCCCTACCAGAAAGGAAACTCCGTCTGCGCACGACAAGCGTAAGGTCCCTACTTGGAATCGACGTCAATCGAGAAGAAATCGCCCACCTGTTAGGACGACTGGAGATCACAACCCAAGCAGACAACGAAAGCTTGATCGCAACGATTCCAAGTTACCGCAGCGATCTCGTGCGCGAGGTTGATCTGATCGAAGAGGTTGGTCGCATATACGGCTACGATCGCTTCCCATCCATCCCTCCACGAGGGATGTCAAAACTCGGCAGGAAGGACGCGGTGGAGCGCTACAAGGACCGCGTGCGCGACATCTTGACCGGCCTGGGGATGAACGAAGTGATTACCGATGGGTTCGACAAGATCAATTGGCGAGAGGCACTGGGCATCCCAGATGATGACCTAGTGAGCGTGAGAAACCCGATGAACGCCACTCAAAAGTCGATGCGTCTTAGCCTGCTGCCGGGTCTCCTTTCGGTGGTAGAAGCAAACCTGAACCAGAGAGTCGATGGTGGAATGATCTTTGAGGTAGGGCGAATCTTCCGAGGAGCACGAGGCGAGAGTGAATCCCTTGCTGGAGTCCTGTTCGGCCGCACGAACATCCCCTTGCACGGCAAGGAAGAAGTCAATCTTTTGGCAGCAAAAGGAATCATCGAAAATCTGCTCTGTGCACTTGCGGTCCCGATGAATATCGAGCCATCACAAGTATCCTTCCTCCATCCCGGACGATCGGGCGATCTCATTGCCGCAAAGGAGAAGATCGGCCTGTTTGGAGAGATGGCCCCACGGATCACGGATTTGCTGCCTTCTCAGCCGCGCGTGATAGCCTTTGAGATCAACCTTGATGAGGCTCGCAAGTTCACGCACGAGCATGTTGCGTTCGTGCCATTGCCGCGTTTCCCGATGAGCAAACGCGACCTTTCGCTCCTCGCGCCAATTGACCTCCCCGAGAGGAAGATCCGAGGTACGATTGGCTCAGAGAAAATGATCGAGCAAGTCTTGCTGTACGACCAGTACCAGGGTGAACAAGTGGGCTCTGGCCAGCGCAGCCTGACCTATGAGGTATGGCTGCGCGCAAGCGATCGCACGCTCACCGACGAAGAGGTGACAAGGGCAATCGCCCGCGTTGAGAAGAAACTGGCGAAGATCGGCGTCAGTCTGCGATCGTAGATGAACAAGACAATCATCGCACGCACTCCCGCTGAGATGGAGGAGATCGGGGCGAACCTCGCGCCGACGATGGATAACAGGATGGTAATCTCGCTCATTGGCCCGCTCGGCTCAGGAAAAACCACTCTTGTCAAAGGCCTTGCGCGCGGCCTGTTAGTTACAGACATCGTGGTCTCTCCGAGCTATCTCTTGGCGCGCGAGTACCAGGGGAGAATAGCGCTCCATCACATCGATGCGTACCGCATCTCAACCCTGGAAGAGCTTGCGGAGGTCGGGCTCGATGAACTCCTCCCACCGACAAGCGGTGTCACAGCAGTCGAGTGGCCATCGCGAGTGGAAGGAATCGTTGATCTGAGTGACATCATTGTCAGGATTGAACTGCTCGATCACCAAGCACGCCGAGTCGGGATCTCAGGAGGTCAGCACTTCGGGACCTCTTGAGCGCTCTTTAGAAGCGGTTTCCTATTCCCCGTCCGAAACGTGGCAGACAAGCTGCACACGCTACGACAACGTAGCCTCGGAACTTGCCTGCCTGTACGTCTCAGCACGCAGACAGGTCTCCGACGTTACCCGCCACACCATGATCTTCCTTGGAGTTCTCTGCGCAAGATATGCTTTTTTCAGCTCCGCGTTCCATATTCCGAGTTCCGCGCTCCAAGCTCTCCTCTCGCCCGCTTGCTATCGCTCGCTCAAGCACGCCAAGATCGCTAAGGACAAGCCTTTCTTCCATCCATTCTTGGCGAGCTTTACGTGCTTTGCGTGAGATATGCTTTTTTCAGTTCCGCGCTCTACTCCGCATTCCGCGCTCCAAGCTCTCCTCTCGCTCACTTGCTATCGCTCGCTCAAGCACGCCAAGATCGCTAAGGACAAGCCTTTCTTCCATCTATTCTTGGCGAGCTTTGCGTGCTTTGCGTGAGACATGCTTTTTCAGCTCCGCGTTCCATATTCCGAGTTCCGCTCTCCACTTTCTCCATCACGTCTCTGCGTCAAGCCATACACCATCGATCTTTGCGCCACACTTCGGGCAGTGGCCTTCGCGAAGCAGGTTCTCGCGCACGAGGAACCCTCTTCGCTTGATCAATACCTTGCCACATTCTGGACAGAGAGTATCTTCGCCCTGATTGGGGACATTTCCTACGTACACATACTGCAGACCTACCTCCTGCCCGATTTTCCTCGCCTCTTCAAGCTTTCCAAGCGGGGTGGGAGGGATATCAGTCATGCGATAGGCGGGGAAGAAACGGCTGATATGCCAGGGAATGAGAGGCGATATTCCATAGATCGCCTCAGCAGTCCAGTGCAGTTCATCCGTGCTATCGTTTAGCCCTGGGATGAGGAGCGTGGTGACCTCGGTCCATACTCCAGCGCGGGAGAAACGCTCGATCGAGTTGAGCACCGGGCGGAGGTTCCCTCCAATGACATCGCGGTAGAACTCCTTTGATATTCCCTTTAAGTCAATGTTGATCCCATCGAGATAAGGAATGATCATGTCGGCCGCCTCGGGAGTCATGTATCCATTGGAGACAAAGACGTTGCGGAGACCCTCCTCGTGTGCCAGCCGCGCTATGTCGAGCGCATATTCGAAGAAGATCGTCGGCTCGGTATAGGTGTAGGCGATCGTCTCGCACCCGCTTTCCCGAGCGCGAAAGACGATTGCCTCCGGAGAGACGTCCTCTCCAAGAACACGCCCGCCATGTTCCCGCGGGTATTGAGAAATGCTGTGATTCTGGCAGAACTGACAAGTGAAGTTGCACCCTACCGTGGCGATTGAGTAGGCGCGTGTTCCCGGCAAGAAGTGAAAGAGAGGCTTCTTCTCTATCGGATCGACGCTACGCGATACGACGCGCCCATAGACGGTGGTGTAGAGAACGCCATCACGATTGACCCGCACATTGCACAGGCCCCGCTCTCCAGGAGCAAGTACGCAACGGTGCGCACATAGCTTGCAGCGCACTCGCCCATCACCAATCTTCTCGTAGAGAAGTGCCTCATGCATCGCAAATCACCGCTACATGCTAGCACAGTTTTGTCTAATCGGCAATGCAAAGTCGGCGATCGGTCAAGACAGAAGGCAGAGACAATGTGCTCGTTCTCTTAGTTTCATGGCTGAATGCGCCATGCCTTCCCATCTCTGTGTCCCTGCATATCTGCATCCTCCTGTCGCCCTTTCTCTTTACCGTTTCTTCTCGTACCATCAAGGGGCAATGTCCCTTCTACAGATAGACAAACTGACAAAATCGTTCGGAGGCCAGACCCTGTTCGCCCCGTTCTCTGCAGCGATCGCCAGCGGTGAGAAGATCGCCCTCGTCGGCGACAACGGTGTCGGTAAGTCCACCCTCCTATCCATTATCGCCAGCGTAGAAGAAGCATCTGGGGGAACAATCCATCGTTCGAGCGACCTACGTATCGGCTATCTGCCACAGCTCGCGCGACTAGAACAAGGGAAAACACTCGCTGAAGCGATGCACTTACCATTTGCTGATCTCGTTGCTATGGAGCAGGAGTTGCACGTTCTGGAAGAGAAGATGGCTTCAAGCAGCGATCCGCAGGTACTCCACCGCTATGATGACCTGCTGCACGCGTTCGCCAGAAATGGAGGATACGAGATCGAAGCGCGCATTCGCTCCGTGCTTGTAGGGGTAGGATTCACTTCAAGTGAATTTGATAAGCAGGTTTCTCTGCTATCAGGAGGAGAGGAGGCACGCGCTGCCTTGGCGCGAGTTCTGGCACAGAGTGTTGACCTCCTCATGCTGGATGAGCCGACAAACCACCTCGATTTCGCCGCTCTCGATTGGCTAGAAGAAGAGCTTCTCAACTTCCCGGGGGCCCTCCTCGTCGTCTCCCATGATAGGCATCTCCTCGATCACGTTACCAACCGCACGTGGGAGATTGTCTTCGGTGAGATCAATACCTACCGTGGCGGCTACACCGCCTCCCGCGTGCAGCGCGATGAACGCATCGCCCGACGGCATGAACTCTACAATGAGCAGCAGGCGACTGTCGCCCGCTACAAAGACTTTATCCACCGCCACCACGCCGGTCAGAAACACCGCCAGGCCAAGGATCGCGAGAGAAAGCTTGCCCATCTGGAGGAACGGCTCGTTGAGCGTCCACGCACGGCGCGGCAGATTTCACTCAAGATTCCCCTGGGCACGGTGAGCGGAAAGAAGGTTCTCACTTTGAGCAATCTGCAGATAGGATACGATTCCGTGCTCTTCTCCTGTCCTGATCTGGTGGTCGATCGCGGCGAGCGTGTCGCAATCATCGGGGAGAACGGCTGCGGAAAGACGTCGCTGCTGAAGACGATCACCGGCGATCTCTCACCTTTTCATGGAGGCGTCACACTTGGCCACGGGGTAAGACCGGTTGTCTACACCCAAAAGCAGGAAGGCCTGCACGGGCGCGAAAGCGTTATTGATATGATCCTTGCGCGCTCTAATCTCACAATTGGCCAGGCGCGTGGTCTCCTCGGTCGCTTCCTCTTCTCCGGCGACGATGTGATGAAGCGCTTACGCGACCTCTCAGGCGGCGAGAGGAGTCGCGTGGCGCTCGCGATCCTCTCCCTCGTAGAGGGGAACCTCTTGCTCTTGGACGAGCCGACGAACCACCTCGACCTGCGCAGTCAGGAGATCCTGGAACGGGCTCTTCTCAATTACGAAGGGACGATCATCCTCGTATCCCACGATCGCGCCCTGCTGGAGGCCATAGCGACGCAGGTCTGGCAAGTAGAAGACGGAAAGATGCGCGTGTTCAGATACGGATTTACCGAGTACCGTCGGCGCCGCACACCCCCATTATCCGAGCAAACAACGAAGCCCTCCGAACAGAAGCAGCTCAAGATCGCCTCTCCCAAGCCCAAGGAAGACCGATACCAACAAAAGAAACGCCAGGAGGCCCTCGCCGCGATCGAGAAGAAGATCGAGAATGCAGAGGCAAGACTATCAGAAATCGAGAAGCTCCTTGTGATCGCAAGCGAGAAGGGCGACGCCAAGAAGATAGCCGAGCTTGGACGCCAGCATAGTGCGTTCACTCAGGAGCTTGAATCGCAAATGAGAACCTGGGAAGAGACCGCAGGTAGCACTCCTCGCGTTTGACCGCATACTGCGATCTTGCTAGACTCCTCGTATGTCGATTAATGTCATGGCGTGTCAATTAGAATCCATAGCCAGAGAGAAAGTGTCAAACGCCAATACTCTCACAGATACACACAACTGTTCCACCACGAAGGACTTAGAGCAGAGAGTGCAACGGCCCGCTTCCAGGCTTGATGAAGCTACACAGCCAATCACCGCATTCGACAACCCTTGGGCCCCTATTCTTCATGATCTTCGTGGTGAATTCTCTTTTGCATCAGTTCTGCGCGAAACGCAACAAAAAGTCACTGCCCGTTCGAAGCGACAAGAAATCATGAGGAATAAAAACTTGATCGGCAGGAATCACCGAACTCAAACGGCCTTCCTCTTCCTCTTGCTGTTGCCCCTCTTGAGCGTGCTGGCCTTTGCTCAGGCAGGCACGACGTTGCATGTGCAGACGGGTTCGTCCATCCAAGCGGCGATCGATCAGGCCCCTGCAGGGACTACGATCGAGCTTGCGCGTGGAACGTGGCAGGAGAACCTGCGCATAGATAAGTCGCTCTCCATCCGTGGGAGGGGCCCAGGGGAAACGATCATCACGGGGAAGGCAGACGGTTATCCCGTGATCCGGATCTCCCCTCCGGGAGTGCAAACAGTCTCGGTAGTGATCTCAGGGGTTGCGATCTCCGCGGGTAGCAGCGCCTGTGCAGATGTCTCCCAGAGCGTGTGTGCGGACGGAATCCTCGCTGAAGGAGACGCGAGAATCACTGTTGGCGACGTAAGTTTCACCAATAGTCACGCCGGCATCTGGCTCAGATCATCCGCCAGGGCAACTATCATGCGATCAACGCTACTAGAGAACACATACGGCATCGTCATTGCAGAGAGAGCAAAGGCGAATATAAGCAATTGCACGATTTCAAATAACGCAAAGGACGGGATGATCATCGCCGACTCCGCAAAGGTGAAGCTGAACAACAATAAAATCACCGGCAACAAACGCACGGGGATCAGCGTTGATGTTCCCCCTTGCTACAACACATCGTGCACATTCAGCGGATTGATCATCGGGGGGAACAACACCGTACAAGTGGCTTCGGCAGATCAAGGAATCTCTGTTTGCCCACAAGATCTGAACGTCATTTCATCGCGAGACGGAGGATTCTACCCCGCTGGTGCCGCCGACACTCTGCTCTCCCTCCTCCCGGCGGCTCCGCCCATGGAGGGGAGCGCGGATGCACCGGTGACCATCATCGAGTTCACCGACTTCACCTGTCCGTACTGCAACAAGTTCGCCACAGAGACACTGCCGCAGATAGAAGCAAACTACATCGACACGGGGAAGGCGAAGCTCTACCTCCTCCCTTTCCCCGTGCATGGGGAGGGGGCGTATCGGGCGGCGGAAGCAGCTTTCTGTGCGCAAAAACAGGGACTGTTCTGGGACTTCCAGCGCCTCTTGATCGCTCAGTACAAAGTGCGGGGAAGCACCGTCCTTACCCCCGCTTGGTTGGCAACCATCGCGTCTGCCACAGGGGCAGACCATGATCAGTTTCTGGACTCACTCACAGCGGGGACGTACGCCTACGCAGTGCAAGAGACAATAGCTTTGGGAGAGAACCTGGGAGTGGACGGCACTCCGACGTTCTTCATCAACGGCAGGAAGATCTCCGGCGCGGCCCCATACAAGGTCTTTTCGCAGGTAATCGGGGAGGAATTGGCGGGCAGATAAGTGGAGCAACTTGCCGGAAACGTCAGTTCCGCGGAATCCAGCCGCTTGTGTAGCCAGGCAGCTCACCTGCAACATCATAATTCCGATCCTCCTACAGCTGTCTGTTGTCTACTCTCATCCAGATGCAAGGGTGGCAGCGGCTTTCAGACTCCCGTTTATACTCGGATGCCTCGTGCCATTGACAGAGAAGGCAATTATCCCTATACTGCCATTGACATGCTAGAAGCTAATGGGCAGTTGACTTTAATGGTTCATGACGACTTCCACAGCTTCTATTACTATTTTGCCGTCGGCTTTTCCGTTGACACCTAGCTAACAAAGGTAGGTAAAGACGGGTGGCCGGAAGAGGACTACAGGGTTTCCTGTGGTCTTATTTTTTTGAAAAAAAAGGAGAGTAGATGAACTGTCGTGGCGTACGTGGTGCAACAAGCGTGGCAATAAACAGCAAGCAAGCAGTAATCACCGCAACGCGGACCCTGCTTGAGCGCATGGTATCGGTAAATAACATCACGATTAAGGATATCGCATCCATCCTATTCACCGCCACGTCGGATCTTAATGCCGCCTACCCGGCGCAGGCCGCGCGTGATATAGGATGGAACAATACCCCACTTATGTGCGCACAGGAGATGGGTGTTCAAGATAGCCTTCCCCTTTGCGTTCGCGTTCTCATTATGTGGAATACCGATCGGTCGGTTGATCAGATTGTTCATGTTTACCTAGGCGCGGCAGCCGCGCTGCGGCCAGACCTAACAAGAAAGGAGGAGGAATGATTAGGGTAGCATTTCAGGGAGCACCGGGAGCTTACTCATACGAGGCAATTGGGCAGTTCTTCGGCACGGAAGCAGAGAGGGTTCCGCAGCCAACATTCTCCGATATCTTCACTGCGGTGGAGACAGGCACAGTTGACTACGGGATACTCCCAGTGGAGAACGCGGTTGCAGGTTCAGTCGCTCAGTCGTACGAGCTCTTAGTGGAACACGATTTGCGCATCTTCGCTGAGGTGATCCTTCGCGTCCGTCATATGCTCCTTGCCCCTTCGGGGACGGACCTTGCAGACGTGAGGCGCGTGCGCTCTCACCCTCAAGCGCTCGCACAGTGTCAACGATACCTCGTGCGTCACGGTCTGGTGCCCGAAGCCGTGGATGATACTGCCGCTGCGGCGTACGCCCTGGCTGATAATCCCGTTTCGGAAGTGGCAGTGATCGCTGGGGAGGGGGCAGCGAAGCTGTGCGACCTTGAGATCATCGACCGCGACATCGAGGATTACCCGTTTAACTACACCCGTTTCTTCATCCTGGGAACGGAGGACCCACCACGGGCACAGCGGAGCAAGACCTCAATCGTCTTCACTACACCACACCAACCCGGCGCACTATTTGAGTGCATCGGCGAGTTCTCCCGCCGAGGAATCAATCTTACCAAGATTGAATCTCGCCCACGATTAAATCAGCCATGGCAGTACATCTTCTACCTTGACTTCGAAGGGCACGTCAAAGACCAGGAGTGTGAAGCAGCGATGATGGGGCTTCTGCGCCGTTCGCTCTTCCTGAAGCTCCTCGGATCATATCCCGCAGCGACTACGCCGAGCGAAGAAAACAAGGAAATGGGTGAGCCTGCCAAGGAGGCAAGCAAATGATTGTAATAATGCACCGGAGAGCGACCGATGCTCAGGTGAACAATATAGTCGCTCGGGTCGAGCAGCGAGGTTGTCGGGTACACCTATCGGAGGGAGAGGAGCGCGTCATCATCGGAGTGATCGGGAACGGTAGGCCGATCGACCCCGTTCAGTTCGAGAGGATGAGCGGAGTCGAGCGAGTGGTTCCAGTGCTGCGCCCGTTCAAGCTAGCAAGCCGTGAGTTTCATCCACAGGACACGGTGGTCAACGTGAATGGAGTGAAGCTCGGGGCAAAAGAGGTCGTGGTGATGGCCGGCCCGTGTGCCGTGGAGAACCGAGCCCAGATCCTGGATGCGGCTCACGCCGTGAAGGATGCAGGGGCGAAGATCCTGCGCGGCGGCGCGTTCAAGCCACGCACTTCCCCGTACAGCTTCCAAGGATTGGGGGCAGCAGGATTGAAGCTCCTCGCCGAAGCACGGGAAGAGACCGGGCTTCCGGTCGTTACAGAGGTGATGGCTCCAGAGATGGTTCAACTTGTCAGTACCTACGCCGACATCCTCCAAGTCGGAGCACGGAACATGCAAAACTACGCGCTGTTGCACGCGGTGGGCGAATCACAGCGCCCAGTCCTTCTCAAGCGAGGAATGATGTCAACGATGGAGGAGCTTCTAATGGCCGCTGAGTACATTCTGTCACACGGGAACGAGCGAATCGTCCTGTGTGAGCGGGGAATCCGCACGTTCGAGCCATACACTCGCAATACTATTGATATCAACGCCGTTCCTCTCCTCAAGCTGCTCACCCATCTTCCGGTGATCGTTGACCCAAGCCACGGGACAGGAAAGAGGGAGCTAGTCTCGCCGGTCTCGCGAGCGGCAGTGGCCGCCGGAGCAGACGGACTGATCATTGAAGTCCATCCTCGCCCGGAGGAGGCAATGTCTGACGGGGCTCAGTCCCTTAAGCCAGCTCAATTCACTAAACTCATGGAATCTTTGCGCCCTGTGGCCCAAGCGGTGGGAAGAACACTATGAAACCGGTCTCTGAGTCGACCGTGGTCGTTGTCGGCCTTGGTTTGATGGGAGGGTCCATCGCCGGAGCACTGCGTGGAAACTGTCAAAAAACCATTGGTGTGGCGCGCCGGACTGAGACAATCGAGGAGGCTGTCTCCCACAAACTGATCGACGCGGGGACAACCGACATCAAATCACAACTGCCGAAAGCTGACATCGTTGTCCTTGCCACCCCGGTGCGAACGATCATCGATATCGTGCGCAGCATCGGCCCGATCCTCCGAGATGGTACACTCCTGATCGACCTTGGGAGCACCAAAGAAGACATACTAAACGCAATGGCCGACCTACCTGCACATGTGCAGCCGCTCGGTGGCCATCCTATGTGCGGAAAGGAGTTATCTGGAATCACCGCCGCTGATCCAAACCTGTATCAGGACAAGACCTTTATCCTCGTCCCACTTCCTCGCACTGCACCGGAGACGATCGATGTCGGGCGCGATCTCGCTCGCACCGTGGGCGCTGTTCCCCTGGTCCTGGACGATCCTAGAAGGCACGATTTCCTTGTCGGGACACTCAGCCATCTGCCATACTTGTTAGCGTGTGCGCTCGTGCGTACCGCCGATGCCACAACCTCTGCGGATCCGGCAGCATGGGAGATTGTAGCAAGCGGGTTTCGCGATACCTCGCGCGTTGCGGCAAGCGATGTCAACATGATGACCGATGTCATCTTGACGAACCGTAAGGAAATACTCAGAGCATTACATAAGTATGCCTTTCACCTGAATGTATTCGAGCAGTTGGTGAAGAATGGAAATGCGCAAGATCTGAGGGAATTGCTTTCCAACGTGCACAACAAGCGAAAGGAGATGTTCCCATGAGGCCGATTCGTGTATCCCAAAGTGATCGCCTTTCAGGAGAGATCCGCGTCCCAGGGGATAAGTCGATCTCCCACCGCGCAGTCCTGCTTGGGGCAATAGGAAACGGGCAAAGCAACATCAGCGGCTTCCTTTCATGCAATGACACCCTCGCAACTCTCGCCTGCGTCCGCTCAGTTGGAATAGAGATAAAGAAACAAGATGATAAATCTCTCGCAGTGTACGGGAAGGGGCGGCATGGCCTTGTTCCCCCGAATGCGCCGCTCGACTGCGTTCGGTCCGGGACGGCGATGCGTCTTCTAACCGGGATCCTCGCCGGGCAATCCTTCACAAGCGTCCTCACCGGAGATCCGCAGCTTCTTCGCCGCCCGATGGAACGCATCATCGAGCCTCTCTCGAAGATGGGGGCGATGATTGAGACGACCGATGGGCACGCTCCGCTCACAGTGCACGGAGCGGAGTTGCACGGGCTCGCGTATCCGATGCCGATCGCCAGTGCCCAGGTGAAGAGTGCAATTCTCATCGCGGGCCTGTTCGCCGATTCTCCAACCACCGTCCTCCAGCCCGGACCATCCCGCGATCACAGCGAGCGAATGCTCTCTGCAATGGGAGCCAAAGTCTGGACGGAAGGCCTCACGGTAATGATCGCTCCCTCAGAGCTTTCCCCGATCTCAATCGATGTTCCAGGAGACTTCTCCTCGGCTGCGTTCCCAATTGTTGCGGCGCTTCTCGTTTCCGGCTCTCGCATCATGCTGCGTGACGTGGGGATCAACCCGACCCGCACCGGCCTGCTCGATGTTCTCTCCGAGATGGGGGCGAACGTCAAGGTAAAAAGTCTACACCATACTGGGAACGAGCCAGTGGCCGATCTAGAAGTACAGTCATCATCCCTCCACAGCGTTGATATTAAGGGCGATACCGTGGTCCGGATGATCGACGAGTTTCCGATTCTCGCGGTAGCGGCGACACAGGCCAAAGGAACAAGCATTGTGCACAATGCGACGGAACTGCGCGTCAAGGAGACTGACCGCATCGCCACCGTAACAGAAGAACTTCGAAAGCTCGGAGCACGCATCGAGCCGACCACCGATGGGTTCATCGTAAAGGGGCCCACTCCGCTCCACGGGGCTCCCGTCTCCTCCCACGGCGACCACCGTCTGGCCATGGCCCTCGCGATCGCTGGGCTGGTCGCAGACGGAACGACTCAGATAGACGACGTAGAGTGTGCCAACGACTCCTTCCCGGGATTCATGGAGTTGATGCAGAAAATAGGAGCACGCTATGATTGACGGACAAACGCAGCTTGTCGGGTTGATCGGATTTCCCACTCAACACTCGCTATCCCCAGCAATGCACAATGCGGCCTTTCAAGCAATCGAGCTCAACTGGAGCTATGTACCGCTTCCGGTGCAGCCAGGGCGGATTAAGGACGCTATTTTTGGCCTTTCTGCACTCGGGTTCCGAGGAGCGAACGTTACCATCCCCTACAAGCAGGCGGTGATTCCATTCCTGCACGAACTCTCACCGGAATCGAGAAAAATTGGGGCGGTCAACACGATCATCGTCGAAAAGAGTGGCTTACTTGTTGGGCACAACACCGACCCCTTTGGGTTCATTACTTCACTACATGAGGCCGGGTTTGACTCTCAGGGAAAGCAGGCTATCGTCATTGGGGCAGGAGGAGCAGCGCGAGCGGCTGTATATGCACTGCTAAGGATAGGAACAAAGAGGATTACTGTATTTAACCGCGATCCTGATCGAGCAGATAATCTAGTCGCTGCGTTTGCTGATGAGCGGCTTTGTAAGGCCGAGCTCAACCCAGATGTTATCATCAAAGAGGCGAGAGACACTCACCTTTTGGTCAACACAACCCCGGTCGGAATGTGGCCCGATGTGGATAATTCGATATGGCCCGATAATGTTCCGATTCCCAGGCACCTCACAGTGTTCGACCTTGTCTACAACCCAGTTGAGACGCACCTCTTGCAGCAGGCACAGGAGAGCGGGGCGCGAGTGATCTCTGGCATGGAGATGCTCCTTCAACAAGGAGCGGCGGCATTTGAGCTGTGGACCGGTAAGAAGGCACCGATCGCGACGATGCAAGGCGCCCTGAAGGAGGAAGTAACGTGACAGTACTAAGGTTCCTAACTGCCGGAGAGTCGCACGGGCCCTGTTTGACCGCAATTGTAGATGGCCTCCCCGCGGGGATTGCAGTCGACACAGCATCGATCGATCGCGAGCTGTCGCGGCGCCAGGGTGGTTACGGTCGCGGCAAGAGGATGCGAATAGAGAGAGACCATGCCGAGATCCTGGCGGGAGTCATTAACGGTGAGACGACCGGGGCACCCGTCGCATTGCGGATCGAAAACCGTGACTGGGCTAACTGGCACGAGCACTGGTATACCGGTGACCTTCCGCCACTCACCGTCCCTCGCCCCGGGCACGCCGACTATGCAGGGATGGTCAAGTATGGCCTCAACGATGCCCGGCCAATCCTAGAGCGGGCGAGTGCGAGAGAGACGGCATCACGGGTGGCGGTGGGAGCACTTGCAAAGCAACTCCTCGCTAAGTTCGGGGTTAGAATCTGGAGTTACGTCAAACAGATCGGCCCTGTGAAAGGACAAATCCCAGATCTTTCCTACGTCAAGCTCTGGGAACTAGCTGAGGGTAGCGATGTGCGCTGTCCGGACCCAATAGCGGCTAAGAAAATGCGGGCGGCGATTGATGAGGCAAGCAAAGCTGGCGACACCATAGGCGGCGTGTTCGTAGTCATCGCGGACGGAGCCCCCGTCGGCCTAGGCAGTCATGTCCAATGGGATCGCCGCCTCGACGGAAGGCTTGTTCAGGCGCTTGTCTCGATCCCAGCAGTAAAGGGAGCAGAAATTGGAAGTGCGTTCGACAACGCCGCCAAGTTAGGCCGGGAGGTGCACGACGAGCTGTTCCCAGATGGGGCAGGCAGTGTTCGGCGCGTCACCAACCGGGCTGGGGGAATCGAGGGTGCAATGTCAAACGGCGCTCCAATCGTGCTCCGAGTGGCGGTGAAGCCGATTCCGTCCACCATTTCACCGCTGCGTTCTGTGGACCTTGCGACCGGGGAAGCCACTAACACCGAGTACCAACGCTCCGATGTGTGCATCGTGCCAGCCGCTGCAGTAGTGGGAGAGGCGATGGTCGCCTTCGTACTGGCCGATGCGCTTCTGGAAAAGTACGGCGGTGACTCCGTAGCGGAGATGAAACGATGAGAAACATCATCCTCACAGGGTTTATGGGCACGGGAAAGACCGCGGTAGGCCGCGTTGTAGCGCAGCAGCTCGATCGAGTCTTCGTGGACACGGACGCCAAGATCGAAACACTGGCAGGAAAAGAGATCTTCGAGATCTTCACGCGCGATGGGCAAGAGACATTCCGCAACATGGAGCGAGAAGTCTGTCGCGAGCTGAGCGCAAAGCAGGATCTTGTCATCGCCACCGGCGGAAGGACACTGATCGATCAGGCGAACCGCGAGCTTATGATGAAGAGCGCGACGGTAATCTGCCTCACTGCAACCAGGGACGAGATCATCCACAGGTTGAACGGGACCGACGTTACGACCCGCCCGCTCCTGGGCGAACACCCCGAGGCGGCGATCGACCGATTGCTGGAGACCCGCCGCGCCACATACGAGTCGTTCCCGTGGCGGATAGACACGACACATCTGTCGATCAAAGAAGTGGCCGAGCGCGTGATCGAGATCGCTCAAGAAAGGACGTTCACGGTGCGCTACCCCGGCGGGGAGTACGAGATAAAGATCGGTGATGGCCTGCTGAGCCACCTTGGCGAGATGCTGAAGGACAAAGTATCAGGCCGCATCGCCATCGTGACAAACACGATCGTCGCACCGCTCTACGCAGCGAGCCTTGAAGAATCCCTGCGCGATGCTGGACTTGATCCGTTCACCTGCGTCATCGAAGACGGGGAAGAGCACAAGCGCCTGACGACCGTGGAACAGTTGTACGAAGAGTTCCTCGCAGGAGGCCTCGATCGGAGCGGGACTGTCGTCTCCCTCGGCGGCGGGGTGACCGGGGACATTGCTGGGTTCGCCGCCGCGACCTTCATGCGCGGGGTGAAGTTCGTGCAAGTCCCGACAACACTCCTATCGATGGTCGATGCGAGTGTCGGTGGAAAGACAGGGGTCGACCTTACCGCGGGGAAGAACCTCGTCGGAGCGTTCAAGTTCCCGGA
This sequence comes from Candidatus Bipolaricaulota bacterium, assembly GCA_027007005.1. Taxonomy (GTDB): domain Bacteria; phylum Bipolaricaulota; class Bipolaricaulia; order UBA7950; family UBA9294; genus M55B144. The sequence goes on from JALTFO010000023.1 coordinate 30,788, forward strand.
GCTTGTCCTCATAGATCCACGCGTCCTTAACAGCCTACCGGATCAAGAGATCAGGAACGGAGCCGCTGAAGCGATCAAGCACGGGATCATAGCAGATCTCGACCTGTTCGATCGCTTAAAAGAGGGACCTTTGACGTTCACACCGGAGCTGATCGAACGTATCCTGAAGGTAAAAATAGAAATCGTTGAGGAGGATCCATACGAGCACGGGCGCAGGGAGGTCCTGAACCTCGGGCACACGGTGGGGCATGCAATCGAACAGGTAAGCCAGTTCTCTGTGCCTCACGGAGCCGCGGTGGCGATCGGCCTCGTCGCAGCAGCACGGATCGCGGCTGAACTCGCGCACGCGGATCACGATCTAACTGCACAAGTCGAGTCCGCGCTGTCGGCGTGGGGCCTTCCAATCAAAGTGCCAGACCTGCCGATTCCTGAGGTCATCCAGGCTCTTTCCCGCGACAAGAAACGCAAGAACGGACGGATCCGCTTCGTCCTCCCAAGGAAGATCGGAAAGGTAAAGGTCACAGAGAACGTCTCGGCTGAGATGATCCAATCGATATTGCAACAAATGAAAGGAGAGTAGGCAATGAATATCTTGATTCTGCACGGCCCCAACCTGAACTTGCTCGGGACGCGCGAGCCCGAGGTGTACGGTGCGACGACGCTGGATGAGATCAACATCGCCCTGCGAGACTACGCGCGCACTCATGGAATCGAGCTGCGCATCGTGCAATCGAACCACGAAGGAGAGCTGATCGACACGATCCACGCCGCGGTTGGCTGGGCGGATGGGATCGTGATCAACCCAGCAGCGTACACCCACACCAGCGTCGCACTGCGCGACGCGGTCTCCGGGGTGGGGATCCCCACGGTAGAAGTACACCTATCGAACATCTACGGCCGTGAGCAGTTTCGTCATGAGTCGCTGATCGCTCCGGTCTGCGTCGGACAGATCTCCGGCTTCGGGCCCCAAAGCTACATATTGGGACTCGGTGCCCTGGCACACTACGTGGGAGAACACAATGAAAACGAAGGCTGATCGGATCGCAAACATGCCGGACTACCCCTTTGCCCGCTGGGGAGAAAAGGTACGAGCCGCTCGTGCTGCGGGCCTCGATGTGATACGCCTCGACATCGGAAACCCCGACCTCCCACCTCCGGATAAGGTGGTCGATGCGCTCTGTTCATCGGCCCGCGATCCGAGTGCGCACGGCTATCCGGGCTACCGAGGCATCCCACAGTTGCGAGAAGGCATCACTTCCTACTATGAACGTCGGTTTAATGTGAATCTCAACCCGCAAGAAGAGGTCGTCCCGCTCCTCGGTTCCAAGGAGGGAATTGCCCACCTCTCGCTTGCCATCCTCGACCCAGGCGACCTCGTTCTCGTTCCCGATCCTGGTTATCCCTCGTACACGATGGGCGCAGTCATAGCCGGGGCGCGCGTGCACAAGTTTCCGCTCCTCCCGGAACGCGGATTTCTTCCCGACCTCGATGCAATCCCGTCCGATGTCGCCCTGGAGGCAAAGGTAATCTGGCTTAACTACCCGAACAACCCGACCGCCGCGACCGCTGACCTCAAATTCCTCGAACAAGCAGTCGCATTCGCCCGGGAGCACGACATCCTCCTCTGCCACGACCTCCCTTATTGTGATGTAACCTACGACGGATACACCGCCCCGAGCGTCCTGCAGGTACCCGGGGCAAAGGAGGTAGCTGTCGAGTTCAACTCCCTGTCCAAAACGTACAACATGGCCGGCTGGCGGGTGGGAATTGCTGCTGGAAACCCGGATGTGCTGGCATCGCTCTTTGCGATAAAGTCAAACGTCGACTCCGGGCAGTTCCTCCCGGTGCAGGAGGCTGCTGCCCGTGCGCTCGAAACTCCAGAAGACTGGATCAAGGCTCGTAACCGGATCTACAAAGAGAGGATCAGCACCGCAGTCTCTGGGCTCGCAGCTCTTGGCTTCCCGGTCAGTCCACAAAAGGCAACCTTTTACATCTGGACTCGGGTCCCGGAGGGGCAAAACTCGGAAGGATTTGCAACGGCTTTGCTGGAGAATACCGGCGTCTCAGTTGCCCCTGGATCGTTCTTTGGAGAGAAGGGCGAAGGCTACATCCGTATATCACTAACCTCTCCGAAGGCGCACATCGCCGAGGCGATGGACCGGATTCGGAAGTACATTAGCGGACTCTCTTCTACTTGAGTTGCCCGGGCCGCGAGGGAATACAGTTCTTGCCTTTTCCGATCCTCACGTTTCCATTGGCGTTATCTGCGCCTGCCTGTCCTTCGGACGCAGACAGGCCTCTGCGTTGGACAGAAGTCGTTTCTCTCGCTCGCTCGCGGTCCAACTGAGCCAGGATCCTGTTCCCTCGCATTCTTGTGCTTTCTTGGCGTCTCTGCGCGAAGAACGCTTTCTGCTCCTCGTTCAAGACCGTTCCGCGCTCTGCATTGAAATGTAGCAGACAAGCCACGCGTGGCAAGCTAGTGCGCTCCGAAAACAGTGTTTCTTGTGTAGCATCGGGCCCTGCCTGCCTGTGCGTTTCAGCACGCAGACAGGTGCCCGACATTGCGCTGTGAGCTTGTGTCCTAGGCCATTCCTCAACGTGGCAGACAAGCTGCACACGCTACGAAAAGATCACGCTTGCGGAGTCCGTGTCTTCTTTGCGCTCTTCGCAAGAGGAATACGTTTGTCCTTCCGCATTCCGCGTTCCAAATCCGCGTTCGCTATTCTACTTCTTCACGACCTCAGCGTGATCGATTGTTAGATCTCCGTTGTAGTCGTCGATCGTCAGGATAACTCGCGGCTGGACAACACGGTAGTTGCCGAACGCATACTCCACGACGTAACGGTAATCGTCCTCGCTACCATCACCATCGAAGTCGCCCTTTTTCACATCTCGCGGGGAGATGATCCGTACGCGCACATCTACTAACCCGTTAGAATCGATGTCGATCGCCACCGAGTTTGCGATGCCGCAACATAGCGTCGGCTCCAACCACAGCCGATCGTCGATCTCTTGATCGAAGTCGAGGTCGATCTTGCAATACGCAGTCGGATGGTCATTAGGATCGTTCGGGTGTGTCCCAGCAATCCGCTCATCGTCATCGGAGAACCCATCGCCATCGGTGTCTATCGGCTGAATCTCCACCGGCTGCAGCAGCGGTACATGGAACCATTGTTGATGGGCTTGCGCCACACAAAGGGAAGCTACACACACTAACCTACGACAATGGGAAGGAGATGGCAGAGCATGAACAGATTG